>JAQVQT010000268.1 GCA_028701435.1 Smithellaceae bacterium
TTGAAGAAAAATTTGACGGCGAAGAATTCTCGCTGCAGTGCCTCTGCGACGGAAAAACCGTTGTCGGCACACCGCTGGTGCAGGACCACAAAAGACGCTTTGACGGCGACCGCGGCCCCAATACCGGGGGCATGGGCTCCTATTCCCTTCCCGACCATTCCATGCCTTTTCTAAAACCGTCGGACATCGCAGAAGGGCTGGAAATCACCCGGCAGGTGGCGGCGGCGCTTTTAAAAGAAACCGGCAACCCTTACAAGGGGGTCATGTACGGCGGATTCATCGCCACGAAAAATGGTGCGAAGCTTCTGGAATACAACGCGCGCTTCGGCGATCCCGAGGCCATGAACATTTTGCCGCTTTTAAAAACGGACTTCCTGGAGGTCTGCCGTCACATCATTGACGGCACGCTCGACAAATTGAAAATTGAATTTGAGCCGAAAGCAACCGTCTGCAAATACATTGTCCCGAAAGGCTATGGCCTCCCCGCCGATCATCCGGATGCGTCATCGTCGAAAGCGAAGATAGCCGTGGGCGACGTGGGTGCGGCCAGACTTTACTATTCATCCGTGGATAAAAGAGAGGACGGCTTGTATCTGAGTTCGTCGCGCGCCATCGGCATTGTCGGCATTGCCGATACGCTGGACGCCGCGCGCCTTATCGCCGAAGAAGGCGTTAAAGCTGTGAAAGGCCCCGTGGCTTACCGCGAAGACATTGGAACGCAGGCACTCATTCAAAAACGGATCGACCACATGAAGAAAATCCGGAACGAATAAAAAGAAGGGGCGAAAAATATCGCCCCTTCTTTTTGATTCATTATCATCCGATCGCTGCCCTGCCAGCGAAGTTTGTCGGATGCCACTGCGCTTTTTCAGTGATGAAACAATCTGAGCCCGCAAAAAGCCATGACAATGCCGTATTTGTTGCAGGTGTCAATCACCTGCTGGTCGCGGATGGAACCGCCCGGCTCCACGATCGCCGTGACGCCGCTGCGGCGGGCGCGTTCAATATTGTCGCCAAAGGGGAAGAACGCGTCGCTTCCCAGACAGACGCCGGCAACTCCGGCCAGCCAGGCCTTTCGTTCCTCCGCTGAAAGCGGCTCGGGCCGGCGCGAAAAAGTTTCGGCCCACACGTCCTCGCCGATTGCGTCTTCGGGCGTGTCGCCCAGATAAACGTCGATGGCGTTGTCCCGATTGGGTTTGGCGACATCGTCCCGAAAAGGCAGATCCAGCACTTTGGGCATGTGGCGCAGCTGCCAGAGATCGGCCTTCTGTCCTGCCAGCCGCGTGCAGTGAATGCGGCTCTGCTGGCCCGCGCCCACGCCGATCACCTGTCCGTCCTGCACGAAGCAGACACTGTTGGACTGCGTGTATTTCAGCGTGATGAGCGCCAGTACGAGGTCGCGCTTCTGCGCATCGGAAAGCGTCTTGTTTTCGGTCACGATGTTTTCCAGCATGCGGCCGTCGATCTTCAGGTCATTGCGGCCCTGCTCAAAGGTGATGCCGAACACCTGCTTGTGCTCGATTGCGGCGGGAACGTAGCGGGGATCGATGGACACGACATTGTAGTTTCCGCCCTTCTTGGATTTCAGAATTTCCAGCGCCTGGGGCTCGTAGCCCGGCGCGATGATGCCGTCGGTGACTTCATTCTTGATGATTTTCGCCGTGGGAACGTCGCACACATCGGAAAGGGCGATCCAGTCGCCGAAGCTGCTCATGCGGTCGGCGCCGCGCGCGCGCGCGTAAGCGCAGGCGAGCGGTGAAAGCGCCATGTCGGGCGCGATGTGGTACATTCGGCGCAAAACGTCGTCCAGAGGAAAACCCAGTGCGGCGCCGGCGGGAGAGACATGTTTGAAAGATGCAGCGGCCACCATGCCGGTATTTTCTTTGAGCTCCGAGACGAGCTGCCAGCTGTTGAAAGCATCCAAAAAGTTGATGTAGCCGGGCTTGCCGTTTAAAACGACAACCGGCAGACTGCCGCCGTCCGCCATGAAGATTCGGGCCGGCTTCTGGTTGGGGTTGCAGCCGTACTTCAGTTGCATTTCATTCATGAATTATCCCTCCACCGCTTTATATTTGTTGATGATGACGTCTTCACAGGAGCCGGTTGAAAGATCGACGGCGCGGACAAACAGGCTCACCTTGTTGTCTTCGTTCAAGGCATCCCACAGTCTGCCCGCCCATTCATTGGGGTTTGCCTCGTCAACGGCAACGCGCAGGGGCTCTCCTTCGAAGCTGGGAATGGGATTGCCGTTGCATTTGTAGGTGCTGATAAAGTGTCCTTCGCCAGCCAGCGGCTCCGGATAATCGAATGTAAAGCGCACCACGCTGTTTTCATTTCCGCCGCAGCTCTTCAAAATGCTGATTTTATAGCCGCCCGAGCGCATATCCACCACGCCGGAAATGCGGGGCGTCCAGTTGGGCCTGTCATCTTCGAATGTGCGCGTTGCCAGCGCCGCTTCGAAGCTGCAGCCGGGGTTGCGGTTTGCGGCCAGAAAATCATAGATGGTGTTGGTCTGGTCGCCGTTGGTCACAATCGTCGTTTCGGAAAACGTGAGCACGGGATTGTAAATAATGAGATGGGCATCCGTCATTTTGGAAGGGTCGGCTGCCTTCGTGCGGATGCCGCCTTCGATGCAATCAAACACGCGGTTGCGGCTGTTGGCGCTTCGGCCCATGATGAAGTAGGCGATCATGGATTTTTTTCCGTCCGGGGTTTTTCCGATGCAGATGCCGCGGCCCGGGTACCCGTTTCCGGCCAGATACTCATATAAGCTTGTATTCATTTATTTTTCTCCCTGTTGAAGATCGCGTCTTGGGGTTTTGTCGCGGGAGTATATGAAGAGAAGTTAAGTCTGTCAACCGGATTTGATAAA
>JAQVQT010000269.1 GCA_028701435.1 Smithellaceae bacterium
CGGCTTTTCCGTCAGTCCGGGCAGCTTCCTTTCGGAAATCGGAGACCTGCTGCAGGGCATCGGAAGCGGACAGATTCACCCGACGGCCTGCGTCATCGGTCTTTCCTGCCTGGCGGTGATTCTGGGATTCCGCCGCTTAGCGCCGGCCATTCCCGGCGTATTGATCGCCGTGGCGGGAGCGACGATCCTCGTGTCCTGGCTTCCAGGGCCCATTCGGGAGGGAATCACCGTTATCGGTCCGCTGCCGCAGGGATTGCCGCAATTCCGGATTCCCTCCGTGTCGCCGGCCGAAATCGGCGAACTGTTTGCCGCCGCCGTTGCGATTGCCCTGGTGTCCTTTACCGATATGAGCGCGGTTTCGCGCGCGTTTGCGCACCGAACCGGCGCGGAAGTGGACAGCAACCAGGAGATCTTCGCGCTGGGCGCGGCCAATGTGGCGGCCGGCCTGTTTTCGGGCTTTCCCGTCAGCAGCAGCATGTCGCGCACGCCGGTGGCCGAGGCCGCGGGCGCCAAGACGCAGATCACGGGACTCGCCGGAGCGGTGTGCGTTGCCCTCCTGCTGATGGTCGCCCCGGGACTGCTGGCCTATTTGCCTCACGCGGCGCTGGGCGCCGTCGTGGTGGCCGCCTGCGTCATCCTGGTGGAGATTCGGAGTGTGGCGCAGCTTTACCGGCTGCGGCCGGACGAATTTGTTTTGTCGTTGGTATGCTTTCTCGGCGTGGTCCTGCTGGGCGTCATTCCGGGCATTTTCATGGCCGTCAGCCTCGCGCTGCTGTCGTTTATCTGGCGCGCATGGCAGCCCCATACCGCCGTGATGGGTTATGTGGAGGCGCTTGGCAGCTACCACGACATTTCCCGTCATCCGGAAGCCAAATGCATGGACGGCCTGGTGCTTTTCCGCTGGGATGCCCCGCTGTTTTTCGCCAACGCGGAAATTTTCCGCAGGCAGGTTCTGCGCGCGGTGGCAAACGCGCCGACGCCGACCCGCTGGGTTGTGGTGGCCTCCGAACCGATCACGGACGTGGACATCACTGCGGCCGGCATGCTGGCCGAGCTGGATGACGAGCTGCACGATGCGGGATTGGAATTATGCTTCGCGGAGATGAAGGGGCCGGTGAAAGACCGGCTGAAGCGCTACGGCCTGTTCAACCGGCTGGGCGTTGAAAATTTCTTTCCCACCATCGAGCAGGCCGTCGAGCGCTACCGGGTCCTGCACGACATCCAAGACAAAGAGATTTGAGAAACACATTTACGAGACTGTTACTTTTTGTGTGCGGATCCTGGTGAACGCGCTTCGGGATGTCAAGAAAATCCTTAAAGAGGAAATCCCGGGCGAAAAACGATCATGAAAAGGGCTGAACTCCGGCTGAACCTGTGCTATAGGAACCCGGCGCAGAAAGATTTTTTGACGCTTGTCTCTAAGGAAAGGAAAATTCTATGGAACTGAAAGACATTAAAAAAGTGCTGATTCTGGGCGCGGGCGCCATGGGCCAGCAGATCGGCTTTGTATGCGCCATGCATGGCTACCGCGTGACCTACTACGACATCTCGGACGAGATTTTGAAGGTGTCCATGAAGCGCGTGGAAAAACTCGGCTCCGCCTATTTCGTTCCCATGGGCAGAATCACCGTGGAGCAGCTTCGGGAGATCATGGGTCGCATATCGGCGACCTCCGACCCGGCCGAAGCGGCCAAAGACGCGGACATCGTCAGCGAATCCGTGATCGAGGACCCGCGGATCAAGGCGTCGGTCTTTGCCCAATTCAACAAGCTGTGCCCGGAGCGGACGATCTTTACCACCAACACGTCGCTCCTCATGCCCTCAAAATTCGCCGCGGAAACCGGCCGGCCCGAAAAATTTCTGGCGCTCCATTTTCACGATCTCAGAGCCAACAACGTGGTGGACGTCATGCCGCATCCGGGAACGGACCCGGCGGTGACCCAGCTGGTGCGCCGGTTTGCCGTGAGCATCGGCCAGATCGCCATCATGCTTCACCGGGAGAGCAACGGCTACGTGTTCAACGCCATTCTCTCCAGTATCTGCACGGCCGCCATGACACTC
Source organism: Smithellaceae bacterium (assembly GCA_028701435.1). GTDB lineage: Bacteria > Desulfobacterota > Syntrophia > Syntrophales > Smithellaceae > UBA8904. Next base: position 2,062 of record JAQVQT010000269.1, read on the forward strand.
GTGACTTCCGGCGTGGCCAGCATCGAGGATGTGGACCGGGCCTGGATGGGAGTAATGCGCATGCCGCTGGGACCCTTCGGCATGATGGACCAGATGGGTCTGAAAACCGTTTGGCACGTCAACGACTACTGGGCGCGCAATCCGCAGGAAATTCCGGCCAACCAGCTTCAAGTGAACGCTGATTTCCTCAAAGAGTATGTGGACCGCGGCGAGCTCGGCGCCGTGACGAGAAAGGGATTTTATACCTATCCGAACCCCGCCTATGCCCGGCCGGACTTTCTCGCGGAAGAGAAAAAATAACAAAGCCCTTCGCCGCTTGTTGCCGCGAAGGATGAACAAACTTTGGAAGTCTTTCTTACGGGTCCGGAAAAGATTACTCTTTTTTCCGGGCCTGCTCCACGTCATAATCCCGCAGACTGCGCGCCATTTCCCTTGTGGCTTCGGGAAGGAGCGTGACCGGCTTCCCCGTGGAAAGAGCCGCGCAGTAAATGTGCGCGATCTTTTCCAAAAGCTCCGCGGCCAAGAGCGCCTTGTCCATGTTTTTTCCCAGCGCGATGATTCCGTGGTTCTGAATGATGCAGGCGTTGGCGCGGTTCGCAAGCGTCTTTGCCACATTGGCCGCCAACTCCGGGCTTCCGGAGAGGGCGTAAGGGGCCACCTCCACCGACTCGCCGAGCGCGAAGGAGACCTCGTCAAATAGGACGGGAATGGGCAGTCCCAGCACGGCAAAGATGCTGCCGTAAAGCTGATGCGTGTGCACCACGGCGTTGA
>JAQVQT010000047.1 GCA_028701435.1 Smithellaceae bacterium
CCGCGGGAGAGAAGATCAGGATTTATCTCAAAGGCAACAAACCTTTTTTTGCCCGCGTGATTTACCGGGACGCGGCGAAAAGTAACCTGCAGCTCCTGCCCAATCCCTACCGGCAGGACAACTATTTTCAGGGCGGTGTGATTTACGAAATCCCCTCCGGCAAGGATCAGTTTGAGCTGGAAGTGAACCCGCCCTTTGGCGAGGAAAACATCATCGTCTATGCCAGCGTCTCCGAGCTGGGCGATTTGAACTTGAAGGAAGAGGGAAGTATTTATACCGTTAAAACGAGATCAAAAGACATCGGCGTCAAAACACGGGGCGTCAAGATCAAAGCCGCGCCGGACGGTACGGGGCAGGCCGCGGAATTTTCCGAAGTCAAAGCGGTCGTGAAAACGAGAAAATAGAGAAGATCTTTGTCGCAAACGGAAAAGGAGATGGAAGATTGAAAAAGGCATGGGTGCTTTCTTTGTGCTGCCTGATGCTGTTAGTCTCTCTGGCGGTCGTTCAGGATTTGAAGGCGCAAGGTCCGACGCCGCTGAAGGTGGTCCTGATCTTTGACATGGGCGGCAGGGGGGACGGCGGGTTTAACGATTCCGCATACATCGGCATGGAAAAAGCGGTTGCGGAGTTGGGTGTAAAAGCCGTCTATATCGAGCACAAGAGAAATCTGGAGCTGGACCATGCCGCAAGCGAGGCCGCGGATTCCGACGCGCAAATGATCATCGGCGTCGGGTTTGCCTTTTCGGAGAAATTCGATCATCTGGCCGCCCGGCATCCGGATAAAAAATTTGTCGTGGTGGACTACAGCGCGAAGTACGATGAGAGGGGAAACCTCATCGTGCCGCCGTCCAATCTGGCGGGACTGACGTTTAAGGAAGAGGAAGGGTCCTTTCTGGTCGGGGCGATCGCGGCCCTGAAAAGCCGGACGGGGAAAATCGGTTTTATCGGCGGAATGGACAGCCCGATCATCCGCAAATTCCAGGCAGGGTATGAGGCGGGCGCAAAAGCCGTTCGTCCGGGCATCCGGATTGATTCGCGTTATGCCGGAATCACCGGACAGGCCTTCAGGGATCCGCGGAAAGGCTACCGGATCGCCGTGCGCATGTATAAAAACGGGGCGGACGTCATATATCATGCCGCGGGCGAAACGGGAGCAGGCCTCTTTCAGGCGGCAAGAAAGATGAATCGTCTGGCGATCGGAGCGGATATCGATCAGAGCGCGCAGGCGCCCGGCCGTGTCCTGACGAGCATGTTGAAAAATATCGACGGGGCGGTGTTCGAGGCGGTGCAATCCTGCGTACGCGGAAGCTTTTCGGGAGGACTCAAAACGCTGGGACTCAAGGAACAGGGCGTCGGATATGTGTATAATCAGCAGAACAGGAAGCTGATTCCCGAAAGCATTCATCAGCAGGTTCAGGCGCTGCGGGCAAAAATTGTGTCGGGTGCGCTGACGGTTCCCGACGCGAGCGGACACCGGACGGCGCTTTCCCGGCGGGAATTGCGGGACTTGTTGTCTCGTCTGCAATCCGAGATTCAGAAGACGTTGAACCGGCTGGACCATGATCTTCAGCATAGCGCCAAGGTGCTGGCCGGCAAAGACCTGCGGGGAGATTTTGCGCGCGGCATTCTCCAGGGGCTTTACAGGGCAAATCCCTACATCATCGACTGCGAAACGGTGAGCGATTCGGGAATCATGCTGGCGGTGGAGCCGCCGGCGCACCGGTCGTCCGAAGGCGCCGACATCAGCGGGCAGGCGCACATGATCCGGCTGTTCAAAACCCACGCGCCGGTATTGAGCGGCTCATTCCAGTCCGTGGAAGGCCCCCGGTCCGTTGTCATTCATCATCCGATATTTTCGACGGATCGAGAATTTTCGGGATCGGTCTCGGCGCTGTTTGCGCCGGAATACCTGCTTTCAAGCATGATCGGACCGATCGCCGCCTACATGCCGGTTTCCATTTTCCTGATGCAGACCGACGGTCTGATCATTTATGACGTGGATGCAAAACAGATCGGCCTCAACATCTTCACCGATCCATTATACCAGCCGTTTCCGGAGCTGATTGCGCTTTGCCGCACCATGGCCGACGCCCGAGAAGGATCGGGCGGTTACCGTTTTTACCGGAAAGTCGGTGAAAGGCCGATTGCCAAAACGGTGGAATGGCGCACCGTTGAACTGCACGGCACGCCCTGGCGCCTTGCCGTCGCCTTCGCCGGAGACGGCGTCGAACGTTAAAATTTATACGTTCCGGCCGTCACGTTGCGATGGATTTCATCATTGACGGGCACATAGGTTTCGCTCCCCGGAAGAAGCACGTACAATTCCTCTTTGACCTGCGCCGGATCATATCCCTCATTCTTGAGGCTGGTCTTCTTGATTTTGTGCGTCGCGGTCCATTCGAAATCCGGAACGAAACGGATGAAGATCGGCACGGCGTATTTCGGCAGGCTCGCCTTCAGATGGGCTGCCAGACGGGCCAGATCGAGCGGCTCGTTTTCATCCCGAATGACGGCGGCCATTCCGGCCTTGCCGTCGCTGCCGGGCATGGCAATGCCGTAAACCGCCGACTGCTTGACGCCGGAGAACGTATCGAGCGCTTTTTCCACTTCCTGCGTGGCCACATTTTCACCTTTCCATCGAAAGGTGTCACCCAGCCGGTCGGCGAACTGCGCATGGCCAAAGCCCATGTTTCGAAGCATGTCGCCGGTGTTGAACCACAGGTCGCCTTTCTTGAACACATCACGGAAAATTTTTTCTTCCGTCTTTTTCTTGTCCGAATAACCGGCGAAAGGGGTTTTTTCGGAGATTTCCATGATCAGAAGCCCGGTTTCGCCCTTGCCGACTTTTTTCAGAAAGCCCTTCTCGTCTTTGAAGGGCCGGTCGTTTTCGGTGTCGTAGGCCACGATGGCAAACGGCGTCACGCTGGTGCCCACGCTGTAGTCGATGTTCAGAAAGTTCGTAAAGACGCCAACGCCTTCGGCCGCGCCGTAAAACTCGTATATTTTTTCAATGCCGAACCGCTTTTTAAAGGGCATCCAGATATCCGGCCGAAGCCCATTGCCGCAGATGTATTTCAGCGTCGTCTGATGGTCGTCGGGCTTCGCGGGCGTCGCCATCAGGTAGCGGCACACTTCTCCCACGTAAATGAAGTGCGTCGCCTGAAACTGCCGGACGTCGTCCAGAAATTTGCTGGCGCTGAATTTTCTGCGCAGGGCCACGGCCGCGCCGTTATAGAGCGCAGGAGGCCATCCGACGGTGATGGCGTTGGTGTGGAAAAAGGGAAGCGGAATATAAATCGTATCCGTGGGTTTTACGGGCATGACAAATTTCCCGAACCAGAACATGGCCGACAGGGTTCGTTTGTTGATGATGACCGCCGCCTTGGGCAGGCCCCCGGTGGTTCCGGAGGTGTAAACATATGCAGTGGTGTCTTTCAGGGTGACACTTTTGGTGGTGGAAGGATTTGCGCCGCTTTGCCGCGCCAACTCACCCGTAATGTCGGGGATGTCTTTCGTCTGGAACTGTCCCTTGTCCCGGACCATTCCCAGCGTCGATTGGGAAAGATCGATTCCGGCGCGTGCCTCAATAAAAAACTCGCAGCACTCCTCGCCGATCAGGACAACCTTTCCCCGGTTGAGGTTGAAGCTGTGCACCAGCGAGTCTCCCCGCTGATTGGTGTTGATCAGCGAGGCGATGGCGCCGACCTTTGAGCAGCCGCAGTAGGCGGCCAGCAGCTCGGGGCGGTTTTCAAAGCAAAGGGTCACCACGTCGCCGCGGCGGACGCCTTTGGAGATCAGATAGTGGGCAAAACGGTTGGCCCGCTCATTGAGCTCCCGGTAGGTGAGGATGCCGTCAGGGGACTTGACCGCGGCGTTTTGCGGGTATTGGGCGGCGATTCTTTCCAGTTCCAGCCCCCAGGAGTTGTTGACATTGCTGCCAATGCTTTTCAATCCTTTGATCAGGTTGAAGATCATCGACGGAAGACGCGGCGCAATTTCGATGATTTTCAGAAAGAATTCGGACGCGCTTAAGGTTGTGGGGATCTTTACCGGTTGAGTGCTCATAGTTTCTTCTCCCTGTTTTTTTATTTGATAGTGCAAGCTTCTTTTTTTACAAAATGCCAGGTGCTGCCGGGGTTGATCATGAACCATTGCGTCCCCGTCTCATGGGCCCTGTGAAGGACGTTTCTGTCGTTGTCCAGATAGACAAATTCCCTAAAACGAATGAAATCCCTGGAACAATTGATTTCACAAAGGATTTCGACGGATTTAAATCGCGGATTCCATTTGCTGACGGAATTCAGGTATTCGGCGACGAAGCGCAGATACCTGCTTTTTCCGGACGGGGCGATCTTGATCCAGACCATCGTAAGGTCCGGGGCGGGCCGTGAAATCCGGTCGCGGTCCGCAAAGACGGCGTCGCGGTATTTCGTGTAGCCGGTCAGCCGCCAGTTGTCGGTCATTCTTTCCGCGAAAAGCCATGCCGGCATGACCAAAAACAAAATGGCGAAAAGCAAGACGGTTTTTGTATGCATTGGCATCCTTTCCTTCGGGGCTGATTTTTTTCTTTACAGGAAAACGAGGAGAATTTGAAGAGCGGATATTCGCTTCTGAAGGGGAAAAAGCCCGGAAAGCGCTTCAGGCCTCAAAATACACGAAAATAATCGGATGAATTTTACAAAAAACAGTAGATTTTTTTTTGAATTAGGGTTAAGCATTGCCCAACGTTTTACAAAATAAAACTTAAAGGGGTGAGCAATGAACAGAGCAGAATTGGTCGAAGAAGTGGCAAAAGTGACGAGCACGAAGAAAGAGGCTGATGCGGCGATCAGCGCTGCGTTGGCGGCAATTCAGAAGGCGCTCAAGAAGGGCGACAGCGTAACGCTGGTGGGATTCGGCACCTTCTCTGTCAGCAAGAGAAAGGCCCGCAAAGGCAGAAACCCCCAGACCGGCGAAGCCATCAAGATCGCCGCCAAGAAGGTTCCGGTATTCAAGGCTGGAAAGGGTTTGAAGGACGCGGTCAAATAAATTTCATTTGTCATCATTAAAAAAAGCCGGCTCGTGTAAAAAGGAGCCGGCTTTTTTATTGTGCGTCCGTGCGGGGTGCGGAACCTGCTACCGGTAGAGCGCTTCAATCCGGTCCTGAAATTTATCCAGAACCACTTTGCGCTTGAGCTTCATCGTCTGGGTCAGCGTGCCGTTTTCCAGCGTGAACGGCTCGGGGATGAGCAAGAACTTCTTGGGGATTTCATAGCCGCCGAACTTGTTTTTGAGGTGAGCCGTGATCGTGGCGCCGTACATTTCCACCACATCCTGCCTTTCGACCAGCGCTTGGATGTCCGTCGGCAGTCCTTTTTCTTTCGCATAGCTCTTCAGTACTTCAAAATCGGGAACGACGATGCAAATGTTGAAGGGGCGGTTGTATCCGTAAATGACCGCCTGCTGAACCAGGGGCAACAGGCAGATTTCTTCTTCGATGGAGACGGGGAAGCAGAACTTTCCGTTTTCCAGCTTATACTGCTCCTTGATGCGCCCCGTGATAAAGAGGTAGCCGTCCTTGTCCAGGCGGCCGCGATCGCCGGTGCGAAAGCCGCCGTCGGGCGTCATCGCCGCGGCCGTGTCTTCCGGGCGGTTGTGGTAGCCTTTCATGACATTGGGGCCGTAAATGATAATTTCGCCGTCAGTGGCGCCTTCCTCCACCACCGAAGAATCGATCACGATCCGGACCTTCTCAATGGCCCGGCCGACGCTCCCCAGGCGGTAGGCATAGGAGGCGTTCATGGTTGCGGCAGGCGACGTTTCCGTGAGCCCGTAGCAGTCGTAAACGGGCAGACCGATGTCAAAGAAGAAATGACCGATTTCGGGATTCATCGCGGCACTGCCGGTCATGGCGCCCAGCACCCTGCCGCCCAGCTTTTCGCGGATTTTTGAAAAGACGATTTTGTCCGCGATCCTGAATTTGAGTTCGGTCAGAAAATCGGATTGGCCACGTGCGGCCAGCTCGCGTCTTTTCTTTCCCGCTTCAACCCCCATGACGAACAGTTTCTTGGCCAGACCGCCTTCCTTGTTCATTTTGGCCCAGAGGCCGTCATAGATGCGGTTGAAAACGCGGGGCACGGCGACGAGAAAAGTGGGCTTCACCTTGGCAATGTCGTCCACAATCGTAGCGGGGCTTTCCGCCAGGCCGATGGAGCCGCCCAGCCGGATGACCGCGTAGAGTTCGCCGGTCTGACCGAAAGAATGGGCCCAGGGCAGGATGGCCAGGGTCACCACGTCTCTGCCTTCGTTTCTTTCCAGTTCGGGATACATTTTCAGCCCCGCCAGAGAGTTGCTGGTAAAGTTGCCGTGGGACAAAAGAACGCCCTTGGGATTGCCGGTGGTTCCCGACGTGTAGATGAGTTCGGCGATGTCGTCCGGTTTGGGGACCTGCGCGGCGACGGGTTTGGCGGCGCCTTTCTTTTCCAGGGCGGCCATGGAATTCTCGCCTTCGGCGTCGATGATGAAGATATGCTTCAGCGTGGGGATTTCCTTCGGGAAGTCCTTTATTTTCTCGTAGATCTCCGGTTTGGAAACAAACAGGACTTTGATCTGGCTGTCGGTGATGATGTATTTCCAGATCTGCACCAGTTCCGCTTCATACATGGGGACAAAACGGGCGATGCGCCCCCAGGCGGCAAAACCCACAATGGGCCATTCAACGCGGTTGTTGGCGATAATGCCGACGACATCTCCTTTGTCGATGTCCAACTGGGCCAGTCCCGCCCGAAGATTACGAATGCGGGTTCCCACTTCTTTGTACGTGACCCATTCATAAACGCCGCTTTTGTTTTTTGTGCCGAAAACTCTTCGCTCGGCAAATTTTGCTTCGCTTTCCTGCCACCAGTCGATCAGGTTGTCAGGCTTATCCAGTGTAAACGTGTGCATAAACGATCTCCTTCAAGTCTATTCTAGCGAGGTTTTTCCGACCCTCGAAATGATCGAAAAAATGACTGTTGCGTCATTTCGGCGATGATTTAAGCCATTTTCCCGGAAAAAACAAGCAAAACCATGGATTTAATTTTCAGTAATTTCATCATCTTTATTGACTGTATTCTTCAAATTTGCTAAGTGACCACTAGTTTTTGCAAGTGCAATGAAAGCTTGAGATGTTTGCACAACAGCAGAAAACCGGAAATCATGTCATACCGGCGAAGGCCGGTATCCAGTATTATTAAGTATTTCCTGGATTCCCGCCTTCGCACCCTGAAGGGCACAAGCGGGAATGACGTAAAATGGAGTTGCGCAAAGGTCTCAGCTTATGGATGGCTGTACGTGATTGATCTGCATACGCATACCCTTTTCAGCGACGGCGCGCTTATCCCCGCGGAATCGGCCCAAAGGGCTTATGCCGCCGGATACCGGACGATTGCGTTCACGGACCATGCTGATTATTCCAATATCGATTTCATTATTCCGCGAATGGTCAAGGTTTGCAACAAGATATCGGAAAAAGGCAACATTTTCGCGATACCGGGCGTAGAACTGACGCATGTCGATCCCTTCGACATAGCCCAGCTTTCGGCCGAAGCCCGAAAGCTGGGGGCGAAAATTGTGGTAATGCACGGGGAAACCCTCACGGAGCCCGTTTCCGCCGGGACCAATCTGGCCGCCATTTGCGCGGGAGTGGATATTCTGGCCCATCCCGGTCTGATTACCCTTAAAGAGGCAAAGCTGGCCGCGAAAAAAGGCGTTTTTCTGGAGATTACCACCCGCCGGGGGCATAGTTACACGAACGGCCACGTGGCGGCGATGGCCGGAAAATGCGGAGCGCAGCTGGTGCTCAACAACGACGCACACGCGCCGGGCGATTTTGTGGGCCGTCCTCTGGCCATCAACATTGCACGCGGCGCCGGTTTGTCCGAGAAAGAAATCATCATCATGTTAAAAAATTCTCAAAAGATTGCAAAAAGGGCCCTGGCGTGAAAAAGAAATCAAATTCAGGGCCGTTGAAGATTTGTCTGCTCACGTATCGTGGCAATCCCACCTGTGGCGGGCAGGGTGTTTATATCAGACATTTGAGCAAAGCGCTGGCCGATGAAGGCCATCAGGTGGACGTCATCTCCGGACCGCCCTATCCGCATCTCGACGATCCTGTCCGTTTGATTCAAATGCCCGGGCTGGACCTCTATCATCCCGACCATCTGTTCTGGCCGGAACATTTCCGGGATCTGGCCCGGCCGCTGAATCTGTATGAGTTCATGAGCGTCTGCGCGGGCGGCTTTCCCGAGCCCTACACGTTTGGCGAGCGTGTCTATGACTATCTGAAGAAACACCGGGGCGATTACGACATTGTCCATGACAACCAGTGCCTGTCCTACGGCATCGGTCGGCTGGCGCAAAAAGTCATGCCGACGATTCCCACGATTCACCATCCGATCACTGTGGACCGGCAGGAAGAATACAAGGCGGCCAAAACGCTGCGCCAGAAATTCCGCGTATTCCGCTGGTACTCCTTCATCAACATGCAGTTGAAAGTCGCAAAAAGCTTTTCCCATATCATCACCGTGTCCTCCTTTACCCGAAAGGACATCGCCAAAGAATTTTCGCTGGATGAAAACCGGTTCCGGGTCGTGCACAACGGCATCAACAACGAGTTCTTTTATCCCAAACAAAACGGGCCCCGGCCGGAAAATTCCCTGATTGTGACCAACAGCGCGGATACGCCCCTGAAGGGGCTCAGGTACCTTCTGGAGGCGGTGGATCAGATCCGCCGCAAGCGGCCGATCCGGCTGACGGTGATCGGTCAGCCCAAAAAAGACGGCATCATTGAAAACCTGGTGGCCAGGCTTGGCGTGTCCGATGTCGTGCATTTTACCGGACGAATCGCCAACGAGGAGTTTGCCGATTATTACGCCAAATCAACGATTGCCGTCGTGCCGTCGCTGTATGAGGGTTTCGGCATTCCCGCGGCCGAGGCGATGGGCTGCGGCGTGCCGCTGATTTCCACCTCCGGCGGGGCGCTTCCGGAAGTGGTGGGGGACGCCGGCATCATCGTTCCGCCCGCCGACGCGAAAGCGCTGGCGCAGGCGATCGAGCGTCTGCTGGATGCTCCCGAAGAAAGACAAAAATACGCGCAGGCCGGGCTTGCGCGCGTGCATTCCGTGTTCAGTTGGAAAAAAGCCGCCCGGGAATCGGCTGACGTTTATCGCGAGGCGATCCATGATTACCATTGATTTGCCTGAACTGAAGTTGAAGCCGGGTTGCGCGGTGCTGGACGCCGGGTGCGGCAGCGGCAGGCATTTGCGCGCGCTCGCGAGACTGCCGGGTTTGAAAATCTTCGGGATCGACCGGAATCCCGCCGATGTGGCCGAGGCGGTCCGGGCGCTTCAGGAGATGCCGGATGCGCTTTCCCGGGAGATTTCCGTGACGAGCGCCGACATTACGAAAATGCCCTTCGCGGACGAGACCTTTGACTGTGTGATCTGCTCCGAGGTGCTGGAGCATATTCCGGAGCACGAAGCGGCCCTCAACGAGCTGGTCCGCGTGCTGAAGCCCCGGGGGACGCTGGCGGTCAGTGTTCCGCGCTATTTTTCCGAGCGCATCTGCTGGCTGATTTCTCCGGCGTATTCCAGCGATGAAGGCGGGCACATCCGCATTTATAAAAAGAAAGACCTGCAAAAGATGCTGGCGGGGCAGGGACTGCGGTGCTGGAAAATCAACTACAAGCACGCGCTGCACGCGCCCTACTGGTGGCTCAAGTGCCTGGTCGGCATCAAGAACGAAGACAATTATTTGGTGAAGCTTTATCATCAATTTCTGGTTTGGGACATGTTCCGCAAACCAAGGGCGGTGAGGGTTCTGGAGGAAGCGTTGAATCCGGTCATCGGAAAGAGCATTGTGTTTTATTTGAAAAAAGGCTGACATTATGGATCTGAATGTATCATTGAGCGAAGAGCTTAAACCCATTGACGTGGAAAAAGTGGCCGACTTCATCGCCTCCCTGCAAAAGGAAACAGGCGAGATTCCCTGGTCGCGGGGCGGCAAAACGGACCCTTGGGACCATATCGAAAGCGCCATGGGCTTAAGCGTCGCCGGATGGACCTCCGAGGCGGAGCGCGCCTATGCCTGGCTGGTTTCCACCCAGTTGCCGGACGGAAGCTGGTGGTCGGAAATCCGCGACGGCGTGGTCACCAATTCGACGAAGGAAACCCATTTTGCCGCCTACATCGCCGTGGGCGTTTATCATCACTATCTGATCACCCGGAACGAAAAATTTCTCAGGTCCATGTGGCCGACCATGTCGCGCGGCATTCAGTTTGCGCTGGGCTTGCAGGCGCCGGAAGGTGAAATCTACTGGGCCAGAAACCGGGACGGCGTGATTGACAAGATGGCGCTTTTGACCGGCTGCAGTTCGATTTACATGAGCCTCAAGTGCGCGCTGGCCGTAGCGGACGTATTGGACACCAAAAAGCCCGCATGGCAGAAGGCCAAAGATCGACTGGGAGAGACGATTCGCAACCGGCCCGATCTGTTCAACATGATCAAGTCCCGTTTTTCGATGGACTGGTATTATCCGATCCTGTGCGGGGCCGTGCGTGGAAACGAGGCGAAAGCCCGAATCGATCATTTGTGGGACAAGTTTGTCGTGCCCGACTGGGGCGTGCGCTGCGTCAGCGACCGTCCCTGGGTGACCATGGCCGAAACATCGGAATTTATCCTGACGCTCGCGGCCATGGAGGACCATACGCGGGCAAGGACCATCTTCAGCTGGCTTGGCGACAAGCGCTATCCGGACGGTTCCTACTGGATGGGCGTGACGTTTCCCGACACCGTGATCTGGCCGGAAGAAAAAACCGGCTGGACGGCCGCGGCGGTTTTGCTGGCCTGGGACGCCTTGAACGGCATGACGCCTGCCTCAAAAATGTTTACCCATCGCCGCTGGCAGGAGCAACCCTGATCATCTTGCGAACATTGGATCGCCTTTCGCCAACAATGGATTTGCGGATTCCATTGTGCGGCGCATGATTATGAAAAGAGTAAGACATTGCTGAAGGACCACCGACCCTACTACATCAAGCGCTTTTACAATAAGTTCCAGAAAATGTACGCCCGGTATTTTCTGGCGCCGCAGTTCGAACATTTCGGACGCGGGCTGGTTTTCATGAAGCCCTGGCACGTGGAAATCTTCGGCGGACCGGTTTCCCTGGGGGATTATTCCAATGTCATCGCGACCCCGGACAAGAAAGTGAGGCTGACCGTCTGGCCGGCCTGGAAGAGTTCCGGGAAAATTGAAATCGGCCGTTGCTGCCTGATCTGTCCGGGGACGAGAATCATGGCGGCCACTTCGGTTACGATGGGCGACGGCTGCATGACGGCCCAGCATGTCAGCATCAGCGATTCCGACTGGCATGATTTATACGA
>JAQVQT010000048.1 GCA_028701435.1 Smithellaceae bacterium
GCGCGGCGCGCACCCGGACGTGATTGTCGCCTCGGCCAAGGCGTACATCAACGCGCTCAACCGGCTGGAATTTCTGAAAGACAACGCCAAAAAGGTTAAACTTGAATTAAGCTGAAAAATGGGATAGCTAAAACGATCTTTTTAACTTTTTAAAAAGCATTTTTTATCAGGGAGTCCATCACGTGGGATACACGATAACGGAAAAAATTTTAATGGCGCACACGGACTCGAAGGACATCGCGCCCGGCCGGCTCATCAACGCCCGCGTGGATATCGCGCTGGGCAACGACATCACGGCGCCCATCGCCATTCGCGAATTCCGCGCGGCCGGCGGCAAGAAGGTTTTTGACCGCGACCGGGTGGCGCTGGTCCTCGATCATTTTACGCCGAACAAGGACATCAACTCCGCCCAGCAGTGCAAAACCGTGCGCGAATTCGCCGTCGAGCACGGGATCACGCACTTTTACGAGGGCGGGCAAGTGGGCGTCGAACACGCGCTGCTGCCCGAAAAAGGCATCGTGCTTCCCGGCGACCTGGTGATCGGCGCGGACAGCCACACCTGCACCTACGGAGCGCTGGGCGCTTTCGCCACAGGCGTGGGGAGCACGGACCTCGCCGCGGTCCTGCTGACCGGCGAGCTGTGGTTCAAGGTTCCGGAGTCGATCAAATTCGTCATTTACGGCAAACCGCAAAAATGGGTTTCCGGAAAAGACCTGATTCTCAACATCATCGGGCGCATCGGCGTGGACGGCGCTCTCTATTCCGCGATGGAATTCACGGGCGAAACCATCCGCACACTCCCCATGGCCGACCGTCTGTCCATGGCCAATATGGCCATCGAGGCCGGCGCGAAAAACGGCATTTTCCCGCCGGACGAGATCACCGAAGAATACGTCAAGCCGCGCGCCAAAAGGCCTTACACCTTTTACACGTCCGATCCGGATGCCGTTTACGCGCAGACGTTTGAAATCGACGCCTCCCAACTGGAGCTTCAGGTCGCTTTTCCGCATCTGCCTTCCAACGTCCGGGCCATCAGCCGGACGGGCGACGTCAAGATCGACCAATCCCTGATCGGAAGCTGCACCAACGGCCGGATTGAAGATCTGCGCGTTGCCGCCGGGATTTTGAAAGGCCGAAAGGCAGCCCCCCATGTCCGCCTCATCGTGGTTCCGGCCACGCCGTTTATTTACAGGCAGGCCCTTCAGGAAGGGCTGCTGGAAACCTTCATGGACGCGGGGGCGGTCATCAGCCCGCCGTCCTGCGGCGCATGCCTCGGGGGGCATCTGGGCATTCTGGCGGAAGGCGAAAAATCCGTCGCCACGACCAACCGCAATTTTGTAGGGCGCATGGGCCATCCCAAAAGCGAAGTCTATCTGGCAGGCCCCGCCGTGGCCGCGGCGTCCGCCGTTCTGGGCCGCATCGCTTCACCGGAAGAGTTATGAAAGCAAAGGGGACGGCATCATGATCTTGAAAGGAAAAATCTGGAAATTCGGGGACAACATCGACACCGACGCGATCATTCCCGCGCGTTATCTCAACACGTCGGACCCGGCTGAACTGGCCAGGCACTGCATGGAGGACGCAGACCCCGCCTTCATGACCCGAATGACGCCGGGCGACATCATCGTCGGCGGAGAAAACTTCGGCTGCGGCTCATCCCGGGAGCACGCGCCCATCGCCATCAAGGCGGCCGGAATCTCCTGCGTCGTGGCGAAAAGCTTCGCGCGCATCTTCTACCGCAACGCCTTTAACATGGGCCTGCCGATCTTTGAATCCCGCGACCTGGTGGACGCGATTGCCGAAGCAGCAAGAATCACGCTGGACAGTACGCAGGGTTCGATTACGGTGGAAGGCCAGGACCGGAAATTTTCGATCAGCCCGATCCCGCCCTTCATGGAACAGCTCATCGCCGACGGCGGCCTGATGAAGCATATCGCCGGAAAATGAGAAAAGTATGACACCCCATCCCATCGAGATCGCTGTTTTTGCCGGAGACGGAATCGGTCCGGAAATTATTCGGGAAGCCCTGAAAGTCCTGAGGCTCGTCGCCGACCGGAGCGGCATCTCCCTTTCGCTTACCGAGGGTCTCATTGGCGGCAGCGCCTATGACGCCTGCGGAACGCCCTTTCCCGACGAAAGCCTGAATCTTGCCCTGCAAAGCGACGCCGTGCTGCTGGGCGCGGTGGGCGGCCCGAAATGGGAAGGACTGGACTACAGCGTCCGGCCGGAGCGCGCGCTTCTGGGCCTGCGCGAAAAACTGGGGCTCTACGCAAACCTGCGGCCCGTATTGGTCTTTGACGAGCTGGCGGACGCCTCACCGCTCAAAAAAGACCTGGTGCAGGGCATCGACCTTCTGATTTTGCGGGAGCTGACCGGCGACATCTACTTCGGAAAACCGCGCGGCGTGACCAAAGATGAAAGCGGCCGGCGCACCGGCGTCAACACCATGATCTACACGGAAGACGAAATCCGCCGCATCGCGGTTCGCGCGTTTGAACTGGCGCGCGGCCGAAGAAAAAAACTCCTGTCGGTGGACAAGGCCAATGTGCTGGAGACCACGGAACTTTGGCGCCAGGTCGTCACGGAGACCGGCCGCGGTTATTCCGACGTAGCGCTTTCGCACATGTACGTGGACAACTGCGCCATGCAGCTCGTCCGCAATCCTTCGCAGTTCGACGTGATCGTGACCGCCAACTTGTTCGGCGACATTCTGAGCGACGAAGCCGCCATGCTGACCGGCTCAATCGGCATGCTGCCGTCCGCCAGTCTGGGCGACGGGAAGGCTCTGTACGAGCCGATCCACGGCTCCGCGCCGGACATCGCGGGGCAAAATATCGCCAACCCGCTGGCAACGATTCTATCGGCGGCCATGATGCTGCGTTATTCGCTGAACCGGCCCGAAGAGGCGGCGCTGATCGAACAATCGGTAAAAAATGTTCTGCGGGACGGCTGGCGCACTCCGGACATCGCCGCGGCGGGCGACAGAAAAGCCTCCACGGAACAAATGGGCGACGCCGTCATCCGGAAACTTTCCTCCCTCCTGCGGGAACCCGCCTGAAAGGAGGCAGGGCCGCATGCCAAACACCGTCACGATTCTGGAAAATATCATCATCGCCCCGCCTCTGGCGCAGATTTATTCCCGTCTCGGCTTTAAAAAAAAGATCACATCTCTTTCGTCCGGTCATCGGCGGGAAACGGACCGGTATATGGAAGAAGCGGCTTCGTTCATTCGTCTGCAGGGTTCCTTCCTGCGGCTTTCCATCCGCAAAAATGACGGCATGACCATTACCCTTGAAGGACGGACAACGTTTCGCAGCGAAAAGCTTTCCGCGTTTCTTCGCGACTGCCGGGACGCGGTGCTGATGGGAGCGACGGCCGGCAAACCGATCATGGACGCCATCGAAGAAAAGACCGCTCAGGGAAATTTAACCGCCGCCGTCGTGTACGACGCGACCGCCAGTGAAATGACCGATGCGGCGCTCGACTGGATCATGAATTATGTCAACGGCCAGCTCCGGCGCGAAGGCAGGCGCCTGCTGCCGCGCCGCTTTTCCGCGGGCTACGCGGACTTTGCGTTGGACCACCAAAAAGCCCTGCACAAAAAACTGCAAATGGATAAAATCGGCGTTTCCATCACGCCGGATTGCATTCTCAAGCCGGAAAAGTCCGTCACCGCCATCAGCGCCATTCCCTGAAAAGCAAGCCGCCCGCGTCCCCTTCGCAAAAAATGCTTTGCTTATTCGGAGAATTTCGACCGGCGCTTCTCGATTCTCTTTTTGTACTCGCTGATGAATTCCTTGGACGACAGATACTTGTCCGCAAACGACACGATGTAGGACTCCTTGTATTTCGGCGGCACGAGGGTCAGCGGCCACATGTGCTTGCGGATGATGTCCTCTTCAATATCGTTGAGAGAAAAATATTTTTTGGCGTTGGCCACGGCGATTTTGGGATGCTCCAGGCCGTGGAATTTTTCCCGGGGCAAATCCGGCACGTCATGATTGCGCCAGTCATAGAGAAAAAAGTCGTGCAAAAGCGCACCCCGGGCCGCGGAGCGGTAATCGAGCCTGAGAAACTTGCTGATCCGGTAGGACAGGTAGGCCACGTCGTGGACATGGTGGTAAATGGAGGAGTTGTGATGGAAGTAATCCTTGAGCTTTCGGAATTCCTCATGCTCGAGAATATCCCGCACGGTCTCGTAATACTCCGCCTCGAAAGGCTTTCGGCCGTCGAGCTCCTGAAAAATTTTTTCCGAAACGGGCTTCAAGAACGAACCGACCTTGATTCGAATGCGGCGGTTGATATTCTGGTGGACGTACTTGTTCAGGTCGGGGAAGGCTTCCCGCAGACGCTGAAAGGATTTCAGAATATCCTCGATTTCGAGGCTGCTTAGGTTGAAGTACTCCTCGTAAAGGTAGGCAACGCCCTTTCGGAAGGCGGCCAGCGAAATCACGGAGAAAGTGTAGTCGATCCAGAAATACAACAGGAAAAGGATGGCGGCAATTTGCACCAGGCCGTCGGGCAGCATGGCCACCCGCCGAAGGGCTTCGGGGTGAACCACCATGACAAACCCCATTGCCAGAAGGGTCCAGAGAATGGAAAAGCGCAGGCACACGCGGCCGTGAAGATTGAACCGGTATTCCGAGTAGTCCCACAAGGTCAGTTTAAAAATCTTTTCGGACAAATAACCGGCCATGTATTCCAGAAGCGTGATCACCAAACCAAAGGCAGCCAGACGAAGCGCGACGGGCCAATCCCGAAGAACGTGCTCCAGAACAATGACGAGAAAGGCGCCGATCCCGTAAATAGGAAGGAAGGGACCGAATAGAAATCCCGCATTGACGAATTTCCGCCGGGTCAGGGAACGGTAGATCACCTCCACGACCCATCCGGCAAAGCAGTACGCCGCAAACAGGATCATATAATAAAAGAAATTCAGCTGTTGATCCAACATAGGTTTCACCCGCCTTTTTGTGTCGCCCGATGCTACACAATTGCCCTCTTTTTGTGAAGATATTTTGCGGCCATCTGTGGTATGAGACGGAACATTAAAATTTCACCGCCTGCCGTCCAAGGCAAAAAAGCGGGAAGGAACCTGCATGATCAAAGAATATTTCATCGCGGCGCTCAAGGGAATGGGCATGGGCGCGGCCAACGTCATTCCCGGCGTTTCCGGCGGCACGATCGCCCTGATCACGGGCATTTTTCAACGGCTCATCGACGCACTGAAATCATTCGACCTTCAGGCGCTCCGGCTCTTTTTCACGGGACGGTGGCAAGCCTTTGCCCGGCACACCGACTTCTTTTTTCTACTGTCCGTCTTTGCGGGAGCAGCCGTGAGCATCCTGTCGCTCGCGAGGCTGTTCCGGTATCTGTTCGACCATTACCCCGTCTTCATCTGGTCGTATTTTTTCGGACTCATCCTCGCCTCCGTCTTTTTTGTCGGAAAGACGATCGGCCGCCGGACGCCTGCCGTGGTCCTGGTGTTTATCCTGGGAACCGCCATAGCCGCCGCCGTTTCGCTCTTGAGCCCGGCGGCGCAAAACGATTCCTTCTGGTATCTTGTGGCCTGCGGCGTGGTGTCGATCTGCAGCATGATTCTGCCGGGCATCTCCGGCTCCTTTGTTCTGATTCTGATGGGCAACTATGAACTGATCGTCATCGATGCGATCAACGCCCTGAACTGGCGCATTCTGTTTCCCGTGGCCCTGGGCGCCGTCGTCGGGCTGGTGGCCTTTTCCCATTTCCTGTCCTGGATTTTCCGCAGATTCCGCGCCGAAACGATCGCCGCGCTGACCGGCTTCATTCTGGGGTCCCTGCTCATCCTCTGGCCCTGGAAGACGGCCGTCTGGCGACTGGACACGGCAGGCGCCGCCGTCGTTCGGAACGGGAAAAAGCTGGTGGAGGGTTACACGTATTTTTTGCCCCCGCTCAATGAAGAATTCTGGTGGGCGCTGGCCGTCATGGCGGCGGGCGTCCTCACGATATGGGTGACGGAGAAACTGGCCGTTCGCAATGATTCCCCATAATCCATTCGCCGGAAAAAACACCGCGCGACAGGGAGGCATCATGGAAAAGATCAAACTCGGCATCAGCACCTGTCTTCTGGGAGAAAACGTCCGCTATGACGGCGGGCACAAGCTCGACCGTTTCCTGCGCGACACGCTGGGACGCTATGTGGACTATGTGCCGGTCTGTCCGGAAGCCGAATGCGGCATGGGCATTCCCCGCGAAGCCATGCGGCTCGAGGGCAAACCGGACGCCCCCCGGCTTATCACCCGCAGCACCCGCATCGACAAAACGGACAGGATGGTTTCCTGGGCGAAAAAGCGCATTACCCATCTTGCGTCCGAAGACCTCTGCGGCTTCATTTTCAAAAGCGACTCGCCGTCGAGCGGAATGGAAAGAGTCAAGGTCTATGACGAAAAAGGCATGCCCGCAAAAACAGGCGTGGGCATCTTTGCGCGGATGTTCATGGACGCTTTTCCCCTGCTGCCGGTGGAAGAGGAAGGACGGCTGCATGATCCGCAGCTTCGCGAAAATTTCATCGAAAGAATTTTCGCGCTCAGGCGCTGGCGCGAGGTCCGCTCCGCCGGCTCTCCCCGGGGCGCTCTGGTGGATTTTCACACCCGGCACAAACTGCTTCTGCTGTCGCACAGCACAAAACTTTATCAGGAGATGGGAAAACTGGTTGCCGAACAAAAGCGCTACGCCCTGCAGGATCTCTGGGCAAAGTACGAAGAGCTGCTTATGGAGGCGCTGAAGCTGAAAACCACGCCGAAAAAGAACATCAATGTACTGATGCACATGATGGGCTACTTTCGGGAGAAACTCTCCGCTGATGAAAAAAAGGAGCTGCTGGAACTTTTCGAGCGCTACGCACAGGGCTATCTTCCTCTGATCGTACCTCTCACGCTGATCGGCCACTATGTGCGCAAATACGATGAACCGTATCTGAAAGAGCAGGTGTATCTGAATCCGCATCCGCTGGAGCTGCAACTGCGCAACCACGTGTAGATTCTCCGTCCGCGGGCGTGGCGGTTCCCATCTGCGCTGAAAGATGAAGATGTGATTTTATGAAGAGACTTCTGGACGCCATCCTTCCCCCCTTCTCCGACTCCAGGCGCGAAAAGCCCAAAGAGATGCTCTACATCGCGCAGGAGATCCCTCCCCCGTCCACGGTTCTCGTTGCCGCGTTTCAGCATGCGCTCGTCGCCATGATGATGGTGATCTACCTGGTGATCACGGGCACGGATGTCGGTCTGGCCGGCGGATCGCTTCGGGGGTTTATCTGTATGGGCATCCTGGTCATGGGAATCGGCACCATCCTGAACGGCCTGACCACGCGCGTCAGCGCAGGCCATCTGCTTGTTTTTATTCCCGGCACCATGACCATGATGGTCTTCATACCCGTTGCGAATACGTTCGGATTGGGCGCCGCGATGGGAGGACTGATCCTTTCCGGCCTGGTCGTATTCTGGATGGGGCGATTCCTTCCCCGAATGCGTTCCCTGTTCCCGCCGGAAGTAATGGGAGTGCTCCTTCTGCTCTTGGGAATGAGCCTGCTCCCGGGCGGCGTCCAGCGCTCTACGGGTCTCACAACCGGAGGCGCTTCTCCCCTTGACCTCTCGCATGTGCTCATCGCGGCCGTCACCCTTTGCGCCGTTACGGCAACGGCCGTCTGGGGAGCAGCCCGTCTTCGCGTTTTGGGCCTGATCATCGGTGCGGCGGCCGGCCTGCTGGCGGCGGCGCTCACCGGCGGCTTCGGCGCAAAGGAGCTGGCGGACGTCGCCGGCCAGCCTTTTTTCTCTTTTCCCATCGAAGGCCACACCTTACCAACACCGGTGTGGGTTGCCGGAGCGATCCTTCCGCTGGTCTTCGTCAGCGTCATCGGAGCCGTAGATGAGATGGGCTGCGGCGTGGTCGCGGACAGGATGAACAACGACCAGTGGCGGCGCGCGGACCTCCCGATGATCGGCCGGCTTTTAAACACCTCCGGCATCTGCATTTTTCTCGGCGGACTTGCCGGCACGCTGATGGCGGGCAGTTCCTCGGCAAATCTCGGCCTGGCGCACGCGACCGGCGTCTCCGCCCGCCGGGTCGGGGTTGTCGCCGGAATCCTTTTGATCCTCGTCGCTTTTCTTCCCCAGTTCGCCCAGTTGATCATGCTGCTTCCCGCGGCTGTGATCGGCGCCATGATGATCTATACCGCGGCCTACATGATGGTTTCCGGCATGGAGCTCATTCTTTCGCGCCTGCTGAACGGACGACGGCGCGCTACCGTGGGATTCAGCGTTGCGGCGGGAGCGGCCGTGATGCTTATTCCGGAACTTGCCGCGTCTGTTCCCGTAGAATGGAAGACGATTTTTGGATCCGGTCTGATCGTCGGCGTTTCGCTGGCCATCATTCTAAACCAGGTTTTCCGGATTGGAATATCCCAGAGCCGGGAAATTCAACTGGATGAACCGAATCCGGCGGAACAGGCGGCGCGTTTTCTTGAGGATTGCGGAGCGGCTTGGGGAGCGCGTCGAGACGTTATCAACCGGGCGGGACTGGCCATCGGCGAAGCGCTGGAAGTGCTCGCGGGTGCCGGATGGATTCTGGGGCCCGCAAGGCTGTCCGCCGTGTTTGACGAGTATCATCTGGATCTGGCGCTGGATTATTCAGGGAAGGCGTGGCGGCCGGCCGAGTCCCGTCCCGTCGACTGGAATGCGCTTGTCGAACCCGACAGCGATGACCAGACGATCGACGAAGCCATCAACAGCGTATCCTCGGGCATGATCCGCGGCCTGGCCGACCGCGTCGAAAGCGAAGAGCAAAACGGGCAGGCCCTCCTGACCTTCCGGTTCGAACATTGACGAAAACAAAAAGAGGGAGCCGGACGGCTCCCTCTTTTCTCCCGTTTAGCGCCTGAAAAACGCGCTGATTATTTTCTTACGCCGCTTGTCCGGCAGAGCGCTTCAGCGCTTCGATGCGGTCTTCCAGCGGAGGATGCGTCATGAAAAGCAGTTTCAGCCCGTGTTTGGACGGTTTACCGCTGATGCCGAAGGCGGTCATCTGGTCCGGCAGGGGTTCGTGAGCGCTCTTCTGCAAACTTTCCAGCGCGGCAATCATGCTGCCCACACCCGCAAGCCGGGCGCCGCCCGCGTCCGCCCGGTATTCCCTCTGGCGGCTGAACCACATCACAATCACGCTGGCCAGGATGCCGAAAACGATCTGCGCCACAATCGTGGTGATAAAAAAGCCCAGGCCGTGGCCTTCTTCATTTTTGAGGACAACGCGATCCACAAAATACCCGACGACGCGGGAAATAAAAATGACAAACGTGTTCACGACACCCTGAATCAGGCTGAGCGTGATCATATCCCCGTTGGCGACATGGCTGATTTCATGGCCCAGAACCGCTTCGACTTCATTGCGGTTCATGGTGCGTAAAAGTCCCGTGCTGACCGCGACGAGCGCGTTGTTCTTATTCATGCCGGTGGCAAAGGCGTTGGGCGAAGGCGAATCAAAAACAGCCACATCCGGCATGCCGATGCCCGCCTGAGCAGCCTGCTTCTGCACGGTATTCATGAGCCAGATTTCCGCATCCGAGCGGGGCTGCATGATCACCTGCGCGCCGGTGCTCCACTTGGCCATCCACTTGGAAATGGCCAGCGATATGAATGACCCCCCGAAACCGAACACGGCGGCAAACGCCAGAAGACTCAAATAATTGATTCCATTAGCGTAAAGAAATTGATCCACGCCCAGAAGCTTTACAACAATGCTTAAGACCACCAGCACGGCAATGTTGGTTCCTATAAACAGCAATACTCTCTTCATTTTATATCCTCCTCCACCCTTTTAAACCATTATGGCAGACGATTTGAAAACCAAATCTTTTTCAGTACGCTCTATCTTAGTGTCAAGCCGTAAATTGTCAAGTTGATATTCTGAGTTCGAAATGGAATCCGTGAAAGTCATAGAATTAGACCTATTCCTTTAGCAGATTCAAAATCACTTTTATCATATTATCCTTTTCCGATGGCTTGATTGCGGCGATCACGTGTGTTATCGGCAATCCATTTCTTTCTGTCTTTGACAGGTTTGTTCAGGGGATACCCTTGATCATCCATCACCGAATAATAGTTCCGGATATTTCTCTTGCAACCAACGTTCAACTTTCTGTCGGATGTCCTTTGCCAGACGAATCATTTCGTTTGCTTCGTGATCGGATACCAATCCCGCTCTTTCATATCCGCCAATATTTCTTTTCTTCCGAAAGGCGTCAAATTGAGTGATTACCTGAGCGGGGAGGTCCATCGTGTATGTCAGTGACTGAATCACGCGGAAATGATGCGCCTCCCGAACCGCCCTGTAACCGCAGGCGGCAAGTGCAGCCGTGGCCGCTTGCAAAGCGGAATTATATGCAATATTTAAACGCCAGTCCGCACTTAGACCAGACGCCGTGCAGTCCAACAAATCCCGATCGGCAACGGCAAGCAGGTCGGCCATTTCCTGCGGACTTGTCGTATGAGCCGTCAGCCAACCGTTATGCTGCCAGTCTTTTAAGCTCATGGTCGTCCCCTATCAGGTATATTTTTTCGCCGGCCAGTATCGTCTCAATAAAATGATTCTTCTTTAATAGTTTTGCCCTGAATTCATCGGGTGGGTACACTGTTGGATTGATTTCTCTGCCGATGGTATCTTGCGCGGGGCTCAGTGCGGAAACCACATCTGAAAAAGTAACCTCGCCCACAACAACCACATCCACGTCGCTGTCCGCCTTTTCTGCGCCTCTCGCCACGGATCCATAGATAAACGCGCAATCAATTTGCGGCGCCAGCGACGCCAGCGCAATTTTTAAAACGTCGCCAATCCCGGCTGTTTTAATGATGATGCTTTTTAATTCGCCATAAATCGGCGATTGAACATTGGCCTGATAATAAATCTGTTTGCCTTTATGGATTCGCGAGACCAGTCCTGCGTCCACAAGCGCATTGATCTGCCGCTGCACGGCCCCCATGCCGCCGCCAACCACACGCAGAATCTGCCGCAGGTAGAAGGATTCATCCGCGTGTCCGTAAAGCAAGGATAAGACGGCCTGCCGCGTTTTGCCGAAAAGGATTTCGGAAAGCTTGTTATTCTGCGTATTTTTACCCATATTGCATTGTACCATTTTCGGATGCGATTGTACCCGTTACGGGTTCATGGGTCAAGTGCTTTTTAAAGAACTTTTGCTAACTATCTGCTAGCAAGTTGTTATTCTGAAGCTGATTATTTCGTATACGTTTGAAGAGAAAGCATGGTGATCCCGCATATGCCTATCAAAACGCCTATCCAGCCGGCCCATCTGATTTTTTCCCTGTAAACGAATGAAATGAACAT
>JAQVQT010000270.1 GCA_028701435.1 Smithellaceae bacterium
CAATTAACGAGCATATCAAAAACATTTTTGCCGAAAGTGAGCTTACGTCAAAATCAGTTATCCGGAAATTCCGGATAACTGCCTCCGATGGAAAAAGTTATGAAACAACGCACTATAATCTCGATGTAAGTAAATAATGATTGACAGAATAAGTATCAATTGATACCGTACGGCCAATGCTACCTTCTCGTAAGACAATTACCGGAAAGGTCTTGCTTGCCCAAAAAGCCAGCAAGAAAGGTGATATTGTCCTGGTGACGCCTGATGTCATCATTGCGGATCTGATGGAACTCGGTCGCAGCGTGGATGAGATACCGCGAATCCTCTGCGAGCTATTGGAAAATACAAGGCCTGATGATTACGTGGGTAAACGTCCCCCTCAAAGGTCTTACGAAACGGTTATCTCCGGTTGTGAGTTGTTTGCGTTTAAAGCAACCAGTAAAACAATAGGGTGTACGTTATATTATAAATTTACGATCAAAGAGGATGTTTTGTGGCTGGTCTCCCTGCACAGGGATCGGTCGGAAAAAAAAGGAAAATAATATGGAAAAGAAAAAAATAAATTGTCCGGCAGGGCACGGGGTAATGAAACTTACCCGAAAAAAGAAACGCATGACCTTCAAATGCGTGGACATCGACTATCCTGTGGATTGTTTTATTTGTCCAACTTGTGGTTTGGAGGCCGCAACATTAACCCAGGGAGCGGATATACAAAGGCGCATATCGGATGCCTATCGGAAGAAAGTGGGATTGATGACCGGCAGCGAAATCGTTGAAGGTCGAAAAAGGAAGAATTTGAGCCAGGAAAAGCTCGCGAAAATGATGAAGGTTGGAATTGCCAGCATCAAACGCTGGGAAACCGGCGTCATCCAAAGCCAATCCATGAATAAAATGCTTGTTCAGGCCGTGTCCGGAGAAGCATGTGGTGATTTTTTAACGGGCAATCGATCATTATCCATTCCCCGGATCAAGCTGGCTCTGCGCTACCTTGAAAAAGTCACGGATATGAAAATACTCAAAGAAAATGACAGGTTTTTGTATGCCGCAAAATATATGTGGTACATTGATATGGCGGCCTACAGGGAAACAGGACAAAGCATGACCGGGGCAACTTATGCCGCGCTGCCGATGGGACCACAGCTAAACAACTACAAGGATTTGGTGGCTGAAATCATCAAAGCACCCGAAAAACAGGCAGAACCACTGACTGAAGAAGAAAAGCTGATTATTGAGAAAATTGCACATGCATTTCCCGGCGCGAAAAGCGTTTATGATGCTTCCCATCGTGAAGTCGTATGGCAAGAAAAGTCCCCGGGACAATTCATTCCCTATTCGGATGCTTTTAGATTAACTGAATTGAAGTTGTTCACAACGTAACCGGTGACTGGGACGCCCCAATGAACGGCTGTTGATCACTTGCCGCTCAGGGCTTTCATCATGGCGCGCACCGCTTTCATTTGCGGAGCTTCTTTCGTCAAATAGACGTCTTTTCCGCAGTCGAGATAATCCCACCAGTCAAAACAGCCATGAGGGTTCGCCTTATTTTTTTGCGCCTGGGGATACAACACGATGATCTGATTCGTGTTCGCCCATTCGTTATAACCGGCATGCAGGACCATCTGCAAACCAAAAGCGACGCCGCCTTTTTCCAAATCCCTGCCCTGCGGGTCTTGATTGTAAACCTGACGGCAGCCATGAAACACCACATGAATCCTGCACACCTTGCCCTCCAGGCAGGATGGAGGGACATACGCATAGCCGAATTCGTTCAAACCGGCTTGCTCCGCCAGCTCCCCGGGAGTCAGCGGTTGCGGATCCACAAATGCCGCTTGTTCAAATTCGATCAATTTGCCGGTTGTTTTCGCAACCGGTGAAGCAGGATGCAACGGGCCATAGATGTGTTTCAACGCCTCGCCTGCTCCGTCATAATGGCAGGCGCTCATCCAGGGCGGGCGGCTTACTTCTTCACACTTGTTTCCATAGCCGATCGTGGGAAGAGCGTGTCCCGCCGCCATGTCCTTTTTATAATAAATGCTGCTTTGCGGAACGCCCATGTTGATATACCAATCATAAACCCGGTCCACAACGCCTGGTTGAACCGTCTTATCGGCCATGCCGCCAAACAAGAATATTTTTTTTGCTTTCAGGTTTTCCACCGGATCAATCCGACCCTCCCGGGAATAGGACCCGGCCCTGTCGGTCAACTGTGTCATGACCTCGGCGGTAAGGAAAGAGGGACGGGCCATACAGTCATTCAAAGCTTTCCATATACTGCCGCGTGCGCAGCCGTAGGGTCCTCCCGCAAAAACACCGACGCCCGACATGATGCCGGAATAGGCCACAAAAAATTGGCCGGCCATAAAACCGCCGGCGGACAGGCCGGAAACGGAACTTTGCCGGATGTCTATGTTAAAGGGGCTGAGTTTTTCGCGAAGCGGTTTGATGTCTTGGGCCGCGGCGGCGCTGCAAGTCAAGGCGGTCAACAACAACACGAGAAAGCACACCCTGGAAAATCTGCACATCTTTGCAACCTCCTGACGGCATCGGAGCCATCAATCGTCAACTCTGGCTTTTTGAAACTGCGGACAGATTTCGGACGAACCCGGCTCGAAAAGCCTGCACACCGCGGGCCTGGTTTCATGGATGGCGCAATAAAAAGACTTGCCGTCAAAAGCAAAAAAACGGCAGCCGCCCAGCGGGGTTCCCGACTCCCGCGACATCAGGCGGTCGCCCTCCCAGACGGCTTCTTCCTTCTCCAGGACGTCCAGGATGTCGTCCCTGCCTTCGGCTTTCCACCGCCCGATGTCTT
>JAQVQT010000271.1 GCA_028701435.1 Smithellaceae bacterium
CGGGGAAGGACCGGGGCTGGCGCAAGGCGATCAAGATCGCCTTTTCGGAAAATCCGGTTCCGGAAATGCCGGGCGAGCGATTTGTGGAAGAGCCGGATCCGCTTCCCCTGCCCCGAAAAAAGTGCACTCCGAAGGCGGAAGCGGCCGCATCTTCCGCCGTTCCGAAAAGAAAGAAGAAAACCGCGTCCAGGAAACCCCCCCAGGGGTCCCTATTTGATGAGTAAAAAGAGACGGGGTCTGACATGTCCCCCGAAGCCGTCAACAAGAAAGACGCCATGCAGGATTTAACCTTCATCGAAACCCAGTTTCCCGTGAGCCTGCTTTCCAAGGAGAGCTACAAGGAGCGCAAATCCAACAACAGCCAGACCCTCACGGGCTTGGGCAAGTGGTGGGGCCGCAAACCCCTGGTGCTGATCCGGGCGGCCCTTCTGGGACTGCTCTTGCCGGCCTCTGGAGATCCGAAGCGGGATCGCGAGATCTTCCTGAAGCTGCTGACAATGGACGAGGAGGGCCTCTGGATGCGGCTTCGGACAAATATTCCTGCCGCCGATGTCTATGAACTGGCCACGGATACGGAAAGAGAGTTCTACTTCATCCACGAGAACGGCAAATGGAAATGGAAGCGGTCGGCAACCCGGGAAGACCGGGAACACATGCAGCATCGTGCCTTCAACCGCATGGGTTACGACCGGAAGCTCTCTTATTGCGTGCGGCCCGAAGAGATCGCCGGCCCGTCGGTGGAG
The DNA here is from genome assembly GCA_028701435.1 of Smithellaceae bacterium. Classification (GTDB taxonomy): domain Bacteria; phylum Desulfobacterota; class Syntrophia; order Syntrophales; family Smithellaceae; genus UBA8904. The sequence goes on from JAQVQT010000271.1 coordinate 744, forward strand.
GCTTGGAACGAGATCAACGCCCACCTGGGTACGGAGGCGCAGAGCCTTCCAGAACTGGTCAACGATTTGGGCCGGCGACGCTTCGGCCACATTCCCCGCGTCGGCGATGCCTTCTGCGGCGGGGGCAGCGTCCCCTTCGAGGCCGCGGTCATGGGCTGCGATGTCTACGGGGCGGATTTGAATCCCGTGGGGGCGCTCCTGACCTGGGCCGCCATTCACCTCATCGGAGGAGGCGCTGAAACCGCCAAGAAGATCAAAAAGGTTCAGGCGCAGGTCTATGAAGCCGTGGGGCGTCGAATCGAGGAATGGGGGATCGAAAGGAACGATGAGGGCTGGCGGGACGAAGTCACGGGGAAGACAGTTGGCAAGGGTTGGAAAGCCGACTATTACCTTTACTGCATCGAGGTGACCGATCCCATAACCGGCTGGTGGGTTCCTCTTGCCCCTTCCTGGATTATTGGACAGAAGACTCGGACCATCGCCCGACTGATCCCGGACAAGGCGACCAAATCCTTCCGAATCGAAATCGACCAGAATGTAAGCCCCGAAGAGATGGAAAAGGCTAGGCAGGAAGGGACGGCAACCGATGGCATCCGTTGCCCCGTGGACAAAAAGGGGAACCCGATCCCGCCGGAGATGCGAACTTCCACATCCTTCAACGAAATCCGTGGACGCGAGGGACTGCGGCTCTGGGAAAACGAGGATCTGGTCCCCCGACCGGACGATGTCCTCCAGGAGCGCCTCTACTGCATCCGCTGGGTGGACCCGGAGACCGGTGAAAAGAGATATCGGGCGCCGACTCAAGCGGACCTCAAACGGGAGGCCGAGGTCCTGCGCCTGCTCAAGCAGCGTTTCGAGGACTGGCAGGACAAGGGATTTGTCCCCTGCCGGAAGATCGAATCGGGTTACAATACGGATCAGCCGATTCGCGAACGCGGCTGGACCCATTGGCATCACCTCTACAATCCGCGGCAGTTGCTGATGATTGGTCTGTTCCAGGAACTGGCGGCGGAGACGGCGAAGACCCAAAAGGTCGGCGTTGCACTTCTCCTTAGTGCAGGGCGGATTACAGATTGGTGCGCACGTTTATCCCGCTGGACTTCACATGCAGCCAATGAAAAAAGTGTCCAAACCTATTCAAATCAGGCACTGAATACATTAGCAAACTACGCCTGCCGGGCACACAGCACCCTAGACACAGCATGGTATTTCGACTTGTCTGGTATAAGAATATTACCAGATTCTTCAATTATTCCATTGGACGCAAGGATGACGGCCTATAACGCCGATCTATGGATCACCGACCCCCCCTACGCCGATGCCGTCAATTATGAGGAACTCTCGGAACTCTTTCTGGCCTGGTACGAAAAGCGCCTGCCCGTTGTCTTTCCCGAGTGGTACGCCGACAGCAAGCGCGCCTTGGCCGTCAAAGGGTCTGATGAAAACTTCCGGATCGCCATGGTGGAGTGCTACCGGCGTCTGGCCGAAAACATGCCCACGGATGGCCTGCAACTCGTCATGTTCACCCACCAGGACGTGGACGTTTGGGCGGATCTGGCCTTGATCCTTTGGTCGGCGGGGCTTCGGGTAACGGCTGCCTGGACCATTGCCACGGAAACGGACACCTCCTTCCGGACGGGAAAATACGTCCAGGGCACGGTTCTTCTCGTTCTGCGCAAGCGGAATGAAACCCTTCGGGGGGACCGGTCCGACATCTACCCGGATGTCCAGGCCGAGGTCCAGCGGCAGCTCAAAACCATGCTGGAGATCGATGATAAAGAAGATCCGAATTTCGGCGACTCGGACTACCAGTTGGCGGCTTACGCCGCCGCCCTGCGGGTTGTCACGGCCTACAGCGCCATCGAAGACATAGACGTCGAACGGGAACTCCGTCGGGTAAGACGCGCCGGCGAGTCGTCGCCGCTCACGGACATGATCCGAAGCGCCGTCCGGATCGCCTCCGACTTTCTGGTCCCAGACGGCCTGGAGACAGGCGTTTGGAAGCGCCTCCTGCCCGAAGAGCGCTTCTATATTAAGGGCATTGAGATCGAAGCGC
>JAQVQT010000049.1 GCA_028701435.1 Smithellaceae bacterium
CGCAATACTTCCGTCAATACCCGCATGGGCATTATGCAAGCCATCAACGCGGATGTCTCCGGCGCCAAGAAACTGGTTCTGAAGGCTGTCGTGAAAGCCGTGCAGCAAACCTTGACCGGAACAGGCTGGCAGGGGAGAGAAGCCCCGGTCGCGGTCATGGTGACGTATACCGATGTCAGCGGCGTGGTGCGCAACGGTTTGGGCAGTATGGCCAACCCATCGGAATCACAAGCAAACAGAATGTTCTGGCATGGATTTTATTACGCCAATCCCACCGGCAACAGCCAGACCTGGCACGGGACGAAAGTAAGTCAGGGGAGCTGGTACACGTATGAGGTTGATTTGATGTCGCTCAATCCGAAGCCGAAGATCATCCATGCCGTCGGCGCCGAGGGGTCGGGCTGGCCGACCCGGGAGGGCAAAATTTCTTCAATCAGCTTAAAGGTTTACTAAACGATTTCAATCCGATAGAAGTCTTTGGTGTCGCCCGGTGATTCGACGCTTTTTTAACTTGCCAAAGACGGGGAAGATGTTTTAAAAAACAGATCGCAAAGAAGGGATGGTTATCATGTCACTGAAGAAGGTATTCTCCATAGGCTGCATGGCGCTTTTGCTGATGGGGCTGGGTTTTATTTCGCCTGCCTATTCCGATGTTGACGGCAAAATCGACTGGGTGGACGGATATGTAAGTGCCGTCGGGTACGGCGGGGCGGCGAAAGGCAACATGGCTTTGTCAAGGCCGCTGTCCAGAAGAGCCGCCATCGGGGATGCCTACCGCAACCTGCTGGAAATCATCAAAGGCGTGAAAATTGATTCCGTGACCACCGTCGAAAATTTCATGGTCAGCCAGGACATTATCCGGACGCAAATTGACGGTGTTGTCAGAGGCGCCAGAATCCACAAAGAAAAGTATGAGAGCCAGCCGGACGGATCCCTTCTGGCAACCGTGGAGATGCGCGTGTGCATCAGCAACTGTCCCGGAACCACGACGCTGGTTCAGGCATTGAACGTGGAGCAGAAGGATGACGCCCCGTTCGTTCCGAGCAAAAGGCTCCAGGACATTCCGGTCGTCCAGGCGCCTCCTCCGCCCAAGGAATACACCATTGTCTATGACAAAACCCGTCCCGTGACCGGCATGGTGGTCAATCTGGAGGGGCGGATTTTCGAGCGCGTGTTGCTGCCCGTGATGATTGTCGAGGAAGTAGGCGACTCGCCGGTTACGGTTTATTCCGCCAAGAGCGTGAAGCCGGCGGTTGTCCGGACACATGGCGTCGTGCGGTATGCCGACAGCATCGATCAGGCTCGAAAAAACACGCACCTGGGAGACAATGTGATGATTATCCCGGCGTCCAAAATTACAAAAGAAAACATGATCGTTCTGAAGGGAGAGGCGGCCCGCCTGATCAAAGAGACGACGGCCCACGGGAATGATTATTTGAGCGAGGCCCGGGTGGTGATTTCAGCCCAGTAACGGCCGGTCAGCGCAGATCGCATCGCCGGAAAACCATCCGTTAAATAGTGCTTGCATTGGCTGTTCGGGTGTGGTAGAGGCGGTTCAACCATCACTGAAAGTTGTTTGCAGAAGTGGGCTCCCGCCCACTTTTTTATTTTCAGAAGAGACGGATATGTACGATGAATTAAAAGAGAAAATATGGCAGTTGGCCGAGCCGGTCGTCCTTTCGGAAGGCATGGAGCTGATTCACGTGGAATGCGTCAAAATGCATTCGCGATGGGTTTTCCGGTTTTTCCTGGACAAGGAAGGCGGCGTCACGCTGGACGACTGCACCCGGGTCAGCAACCAGCTGGGCGATATTCTGGACGTGCATGATCTGTCCCGCGGGCCTTATACGCTGGAAGTTTCATCGCCGGGGCTGGATCGTCCGATCTCGCGCGATCAGGATTTCAGGAAATTCCTGGGCGCCAAAATCAAAATCAGAACTCATGTGAAAATAGAGGGCATCAAGAATTTTCAGGGAACGCTCATGGATTACGCGGAAGAAGACGGCCGAAAGCTTGTCCGTGTCGATATGGCGGACAAGCTCTACAGCATCCCGAAAGACGAAATCGCCAAAGCCAATCTGGTGGACGAGGATACAGCCATTGCGGAGTGAAAAAAACGCCGACAAGCTGAACAGAACCGCAGCCGCGAGAGAAATAAGGGAGGATTGGATCAATGTTGCAAGACCTTAAACGTCTGATCGAGCAGATGGGGAAGGACAGGGGGATCGACAAGCAGATTATCACGGAAGCCCTCGAGGCTGCCATGTTGACGGCGGCGCGCAAAAAACTGGGGCAGGATGTGGATATTGAAGCCCATTATAACGACGAGGCCGGAGAAATAGAGGTTTTCCAGTTCAAAACGGTCGTAGACAAGGTGCTCGACCCCGAAACGCAGATTGCCCATGAGGAAGCCCGGCGAACCCTGGATGAAGGCGCGGAGCCGGGAGATTCCCTGGGGATGAAAATAGAAACCAGTTCTTTTGGCCGCATCGCCGTGCAGATGGCCAAGCAGATTATCATTCAGCGGGTCAAGGACGCGGAACGGGACAATATTTACGATGAATACAAGGACCGCAAGGGCGAATTAATCAACGGGTTCGTTCAGCGGTTTGAAGGCGGCAATATTATCGTCAATCTGGGGCGTGCCGAAGGCGTGGTGCCGCCCATGGAGCAGATTCACCGCGAGACCTACAAGCGCGGGGAGCGCATTCGCACCTATCTTTTCGAGGTCAAGAAAAATACGAAGGGCGCGCAGATCATTCTGTCGCGCACGCACCCCGCTTTTCTGAAAGCCCTGTTCGAAGTGGAAGTGCCGGAAATTTCCGAAGGGCTCATTGAAATCGTCAGCGTGGCCCGCGAGCCGGGCAAGCGCGGCAAAATCGCCGTGAGGGCCAAGGATAAAGATATTGATCCGGTGGGCGCGTGCGTGGGAATGCGCGGGACGCGCGTGCAAAGCGTCGTTCAGGAGCTGCGCGGCGAAAAGATCGATATCATTCCCTATACCGAAGACGCGGCAAAGTTTGTCTCCAGCGCCCTGTCGCCCGCCAAAGTCAACCGGGTGTTTATTGATGAGGAAAACCGCGCAATGACGGTGATTGTTCCCGACGACCAGTTGTCGCTGGCCATCGGCAAAAACGGCCAGAACGTTCGCCTGGCCGTCAAACTGACCGGATGGAAGATTGACGTCAAGAGCGAAGCCATGGCCGCCGAAAAGGACGAGGATGCCTATGCGTCGTTGACCCGGGTGCCCGGCATCGGACCGGCTATGGCGGAAAAGCTTTTTGCCCAGGGCATTAAAAGCGTCGCCATGCTGGCGGCGATGGAGCCGGAAACGCTTTCCGCGATTCCCGGCGTCGGCGAAAAGACCGGCACGGAATGGATTGCCGAAGCCATTCGGCTTTTGGATGAGGAAACAAGCGATCGTCAACAGGGATAATTTTTTTTCAGGGCCCCACCATTTTATTTGAGGGAGTTTCGGGAATGTCGAAAAAGCGAGTTCACGAGTTGGCCAAGGAACTTGGTCTGGAAAATAAGGATCTGATTGCCCATCTGGAAAAGTTAGGCATTACGGTTAAATCCCACGCCAGCACCCTGGAAGATCATGAAATCGAAAGGATCAAGGAAGACCTGCAGACCACCTCGCCGCGGCAGGTCGTGGAAGAAAGAATCAAAACCACGGTAATCCGCCGCCGCACGGTCCGGACGCCGGTCGAAGAACCGCCGGAGGAAAAAGAAGAAAAACCGGAAGCCGAAAAGGCCGAGCGGGAAGCCGCCGGAGCAAAAAAAGCAAAAGAAGCAAAGGAAGAAAAGCTCGAGGAGCAGCCCGCGGCCGCCGAAGAAGGTGAACGGAAAACAGCGCCGGCGGAAGCCGCCAAACCGGCGGTCCCCGAAAGTCCGGTTCTGCCGGAGAAAGAACCGGCTGTGGAAGCAAAGCCCGAGTCCCCGACGCCGGGGGCGCCCCCGGTGAAGCCCAAAGCGCCCCAGGTGATTCTTCCGGTCCGGCCGCCGATGATGTCCCGCCACAAAATCGTTCGGGCGGAGGAGAGAAAAGAGAGTCCGGCCAAGGCGCCCGCCAAACCCGGCGAAGTGATCGCGCCCCCGACGCCGGAGAAAATCGTCAAAAAAGAATTCGAGAAGCCCAAGAAAAAGGGCAAAGGGACGGTGGAAGTCCTGATTGGCGATGAGAAAGAAGTTCCACGCCGCAAAATTCTTGAACGGAAAATTGATAAGAAATTAAAGCGGGTTGATGACGACCGGGAGGTCGTGTTCAGCAAGTGGCGCGAAGACAGGAAATCCGCGCCCGTCAAGATGAAAAAAACCGAAATTACGGTGCCCAAAGCCATCAAAAGGCGCATTCGCGTGGGAGACACGATTACAACCGGCGAACTGGCCAAGAGGATGGGCGTCAAGGTCGGCGAGGTCATCAACAAATTGATGGGAATGGGTGTCATGGCCACCATCAACCAGTCGATCGATTTTGATATTGCCGTACTGGTGGCCTCCGAATTCAGCTTCCAGGTGGAACGGGCGGAGATGGAATTTGAAGATTCGATGCTGAAGCCTCAGGCCTCCGGAGAAAATCTCAAACCGCGGGCCCCGATTGTCACCATCATGGGCCATGTGGATCACGGCAAGACGTCGCTTCTGGACGCCATCCGTCAGACCAATGTGATCGACGGCGAAGCGGGCGGCATCACGCAGGCCATCGGTGCTTATCTGGTCCACATCAACGACCGCGACATCGCCTTTCTGGATACCCCCGGCCATGAAGCCTTTACGGCCATGCGCGCGCGCGGCGCCCAGGTGACGGATATCGTGGTGCTCGTGGTGGCGGCGGACGACGGGGTCATGGACCAGACGGTGGAAGCCATCAACCACTCCAAGGTGGCCGGCGTGCCCATCATCGTGGCCATCAATAAAATCGACAAACCGGGCGCCAATCCGGATCAGATCAAACAGGCGCTGACGGAACACGGTCTTTTGTCCGAACAGTGGGGAGGCGATACGATTTTCACCGAAGTTTCGGCCAAGAAGAAAATCGGCATTGAGGAGCTTCTGGAGATGATTCTTCTGCAGGCGGATGTGCTGGAACTCAAGGCCGATCCGGATCTGGCCGCGCGCGGCATCATTATTGAAGCCAAGCTGGACCGCGGCCGCGGTCCGGTGGCGACGGTTCTGATTCAGCAGGGAACGCTTCGTGAAGGGGATGCCTTTGTTTCCAAAACGGAATCCGGCCGCGTTCGGGCCATGATCAATGATCAGGGGCGTCGCGTAAAAGAAGCCGGACCGGCCACGCCGGTGGAAGTCATCGGATTTTCCAGCGTGCCCCAGACCGGCGCGGAATTCATCAGCGTGGAGGATGAAAAGAAGGCCCGGAACATCGCCGATTACTGGATTCGCAAGACCAGGGAAAAAGAGCTTTCCGCTTCCTCCAAGATTACACTCGAGCAGCTGTACCAGAAGATCAAGGAGGGCGTGAAAGACCTCAATGTCATCGTGAAGGCGGACGTGCAGGGCTCCATCGAAGCGATCTCCGACGCGTTCAAGAAGCTGTCCACCGAAGACGTTCAAATCAAGATGATTCACAGTTCAACGGGCGCGATCAGCGAAACGGACATTATGCTGGCTTCCGCCTCCAACGCCATTGTGATCGGTTTCAATGTTCGTCCGGACAGCCGGGTGAGCGAGCTGGCGGCGCAGGAAGGCGTGGAAATCAAGCTCTACGATATTATTTACAATGTGATTGCCGATATGAAGGCGGCGATGGAGGGCCTTCTGGAGCCGGAATACCGGGAAGTGGTTCAGGGCCGCGCTGAAGTCCGCGAACTCTTCAAAGTGCCCAAGGTGGGCATCATTGCCGGCTGCCATGTGACGGACGGCAAAATTACCCGCGCGGCCGGCATCAAACTGGTTCGCGACAGCGTGGCGGTTTTTGACGGAAAAATCCTTTCCTTGAAGCGGTTCAAAGACGATGCCCGGGAGGTGCTGGCCGGCTTCGATTGCGGCATCGGCATTGAAAGCTATAACGACATCCACGTGGGGGATGTGATTGAGTCCTATATCACGGAGACCCTGGAAAGAAAATTGTAGCAAAGGTCGGGAATGATTATCGGCTACGGATCGATGGTGCTGCGGATTCCGGCATCCGGTTCTTTGAAGGCAAAGCGGAGCGTTTTGAATCAATTGATCAAACGCGCCCAGAACGAATTTAATGTTTCCATTGCCCAGGTGGGCATGCTGGATGATCATCAGTTTGCCCGGATCGGGTTTGCGATGACCGGCAACGAGAAGCGCTTCGTCGAGGGCAAGGTCGATCACCTGCTGCGTTTTATCGAAGATTTGAACGTGGCGGATGTGATAGACGCAAAGGTAGAAATGATGGCGGTTTCCGATTTCCCAGAGGCGGCCGCCTGGGGTAAAGGCAAGTACGATGAATTTTAAAAGGGCGGACCGCGTCGGCGAATTGATCATGGCGGAAATGTCCGACATTTTGCTGAGGTCGGTGAAGGATCCCCGCCTGCACGCGGTGACCATCACGGCGGTCAAGGTGACGGATGATCTGCGCAACGCGAAGATTTACTTTGTCGAAATGGGCCGGGATGAATTAAACGAAGAGATTCAGGCGGGATTGACCAGGGCCAGGGGATTTGTAAGACGGGAACTGGGCCATCGCCTCCAGCTTCGTTTCGTGCCGGAGATTCTGTTCGTGCACGACAAATCCTTCGGCTACGGCAACCGCATCGAACGGCTGCTGGCTCAAATCGCAAGGCAGGAAGAAACCCATGATTAAGGAAATCCTTTCAGCCATTTCGAAAGGAAAACGATTTCTCATCACGGCCCATGTCCGGCTCGATGGGGACGCTCTGGGATCGGAGCTGGCCCTGTACCACCTGCTCACGGATCTGGGCAAGGAAGCGGTGGTCTGCAACCAGGACGCCACGCCCGCCCACTACCGTTTTCTGCCCGGAGCGGAGAGAGTCGTTCACGATCCGGTCCGTCCGGAGCTATATGACGTCGGTTTTGTTCTGGATTGTTCGGAACTGGAGCGCGTGGGGGAAATCGCGGCGGATGTGGCCGCCATTCCAACCCTGATCAATATCGACCATCATGTTTCCAACGGCGGGTTTTGCGCGCTTCGCCTGCTGGACCCGAAGGCCAGTTCCACGGGGGAGCTGCTCTACCGTCTGATGCGCGAAATGCGCGCGGTGATGACGAAGGACATCTGCACGAATCTCTATGCGGCGATTTTGACGGACACGGGCGGTTTCCGCTATTCCAGCACCCGCCGGGAGACGCTCAGGGCGGCCGGCGACCTGGTGGAAGGCGGCGCCGATCCGCAGTGGATTTCCGAAAACATTTATGAGAGCGATCCGCCGGCCAAACTGCAGCTTCTGGCCCGCGTTCTGGAAACCCTGGAAATGGACCCGTCCCTTGGAGTTGCTTCGATGACCGTGACCGAAGAGCATTTGCGGCAAACGGGCGCGACGATGGAGCACACGGACGGTTTTATCGATATTCCCCGAACGATCAAAGGGATCAACATCGCGATGCTCTACACGCAAACGGGCGCCAAACAGTTCAAGCTGAGCCTGCGGTCCAAAGGCCGGATCAATGTGGAGAAAATCGCCCGCCGCTTCGGAGGCGGAGGGCACGTGAACGCGGCGGCCTGCCGGATCGAAGGCGATCTGGCATCGATCAAGGCCCGAGTGCTCGAAGCGGTCAGGGAAATATAGGCGTTTATGGACGGGATCGTGGTGATTGACAAACCGGCCGGGCTGACGTCCCACGACGTCGTGAGCCGGGTCAAAAAGATCCTGGGCGCGAAGAAGGCCGGGCATACCGGAACGCTGGATCCCCTGGCCACCGGTGTTCTGCCGGTCTGCGTGGGGGAGGCGACCAAGCTGGCTCCGTTTCTGACGGCGGACCGCAAAATGTACCGTGCGACCATGCTGCTGGGCGTCGAGACGGATACGCAGGACATTCAGGGGAGGGAAACCGGAAGATCGGACCGGGCTCCCGCCGACGAGGAGATTCGGACGGCGCTGGGAAGACTGACGGGAAAGATTCAACAGGTTCCGCCTGCTTTTTCGGCGCTGAAGCACAAAGGCAGGCCTCTGTACAAATATGCGCGGGCCGGAGAATTTCCGGACATCGCGGCGCGCGAGGTGGAAATCTTCGCTCTTGAAGTGAAGAGCATCGCCCATCCGTACGTGACCTTTGAAATCACCTGCTCGAAGGGCACCTACATTCGGACGGTCTGCGCCGATGCCGGCCGCGCGCTGGGCTGTGGCGCGTGTTTATCCGGATTGCGAAGGCTCAGGAGCGGTTGTTTCACCGAAGAAATGGCCGCGCCTCTGGAAGAGGATACGGCGGCCCGGAAGGCGCTGCTGGCGAAAATGCTGCCGATGGCGCAGGCGCTGCCTTTTGCCGCGGCCGTTGATGTCAGCGAACCTGCGGCCGTCAGGCTGCGGGCCGGATTTCAGCCGGACGCGGAGATGATGCGGGGAAATGTTCTTCCTTTTCTTGCGGCGGGAGATATGATAAAGTTCATCAGTCCCGAAGGCGAGCTGGTGGCGCTGGCTGAAATGCAAATGCCGTCGGGCGATATCGCAAAACAAAACGGGAAAACCCGGGTTGCCAGGATGCTCAGAGTATTCAACCAGTTGCATCCATGAGTACAAAATATAAAAGGACATACTTTTGATAGGGAGGAATTGACGTGTTAACTTTGGAAAAGAGGAAAGCATTAATTGAAGACTACCGGCTTCACGAGAAGGATACCGGTTCGCCCGAAGTACAGATTGCCCTGCTGAGCGCGAGGATCGAATATCTGACCGAGCATTTCAAGACGCACCAGAAAGATCACCACTCCCGGCGCGGCCTGTTGAAACTGGTCGGCCAGAGAAGAAGATTGCTGAATTATATCAAAGAAGATGATGTGGAACGCTACAGAACCATAATCAAGCGTCTGGGTCTCAGGAAGTAACACAAGCCATTCAAGGGCGGAAGGCAAAAGCATCACCGATTGGCCATGGTTTTCGTTTAACCCCGTGTCAATCGGCTTTTGCGTTTCGCCCTTGAATTTCCTGTTCCGGACGACCAACCCAAGGAAGGTGGAGGAAAGTGAATGAGTGACAATTTAAGTACGGATTTTGCGGGGCGTAATTTTATGCTCAAGACCAATTACGTGGCCGCGCAGGCGGATGGTTCCATGCTGGTGTATTACGGGGACACCGTGGTGCTGGTAACGGCGGTATCGTTGAAAAGCGTCAGGGAGGGCGTGGATTTTCTTCCGCTGACGGTGGATTATCAGGAAATGACGTTTGCCGCGGGCAAAATTCCCGGCGGCTTTTTCAAGCGGGAGGGGCGCCCCAACGAGCGGGAAATCCTGACGTCGCGCATTATTGACCGGGCGATTCGACCCCTGTTTCCCAAGGGGTATTATTCGGAAACCCAGCTGGTGGCCACCGTGCTGTCCGTGGACAAGGAAAACGACGCGGACGTGGCGGCGATGATCGGCGCATCCGCCGCGCTCGAGATATCGGACATCCCCTTCAAGGGACCGATCGCCGGCGTGCGCGTCGGCCGGATCGGAGGCGAGCTGGTCGCCAATGCGTCCGCGGAAAAAATGCAGGAAAGCGAGATGAACCTTTTCCTGGTGGGACGCAAAGTCACCCCCGGCAAGACGGGCCGCCCCTATGACGTGGAACTGGTCATGATGGAGGGCGAAGCCAAAGAGGTTGGCGAAGACATCATTGTGGAAGCCATTACATTCGGTCTGGAAGCCGTTCGGCCGGTGATCGATCTGCAGGACCGGGTGCGGGCTGCGGTCGGCAAAGCCAAAAGACCGGCCCAGGAAGCCCAGCCGGACGAGGAGCTTGTCGCGCGCGTGAGCGCCGAAGCCCTGCCGGGGCTCAAGGAAGGCTACAGCCTGCCGCGCAAGCTGGAACGCTACGGCAAACTGGGTGAAGTTCGGGACGCCGTGATCAAAAACATCGGCGGCGACGACGCTCAACTGAAAAAGAAAGTTGCGGCGATCATCGAACACCTCGAATCCCGAATTCTTCGGGATATGATCCTTCAGGAGAAAAAAAGAATCGACGGACGGTCTTCAACGGACATTCGTCCGATCAGTTCGGAAGTCGGGATTTTGCCCCGCGCCCACGGTTCGGCCCTTTTCAATCGCGGTGAAACGCAGGCGCTGGCCGTCCTCACCCTGGGGACGTCTTCCGATGAGCAGCGGATGGACTATATTGCCGGCGAAGAACGGCGAGCTTTCCTGCTGCATTATAATTTCCCTCCTTACAGCGTTGGTGAGGCGAAGATGCTGCGCTCGCCCGGCCGGAGGGAGATCGGCCACGGCGCGCTGGCGCGCAAAGCGCTGGTTCCCATTCTGCCCTCCCCCGAGACATTTCCCTATACCATTCGGATTGTCTCCGAAATTCTGTCGTCCAACGGGTCCTCTTCGATGGCGACCGTCTGCGGCGGCATTCTGTGTTTGATGGACGGCGGCGTGCCGGTGCGCGACATTGTCGCGGGCATCGCCATGGGATTGCTGAAAGAAGGCGACGAGGTGGTGATTCTGTCCGATATTTTAGGGGACGAGGATCATGCCGGCGACATGGACTTTAAAGTTTGCGGCACGGAAAAGGGCATCACCGCGATGCAGATGGATATCAAGATCGACGGCCTGACCGAGGATATTCTGCGCAAGGCTCTGGCTCAGGCCAAGGCGGGCCGCCTGCACATCATCGGCAAGATCCGCGAAACGATGACCGCGCCCCGCGCGGATATTTCGCTCTACGCCCCGCGGATTACCACCATTAAGGTGAAGGAAGATCAGGTGCGCACCGTGATCGGCTCCGGCGGCAAGAACATTCGTCAGATCATCAGTGAAACCGGCGTCACCATCGACGTGGAAGATGATGGAACCGTGACGATTGCGTCGGCTGATGCCGATGCGGCCGCCCGCGCGGTGGCGATGGTCAAGTGGCTCACCGAAGAAGCGGAGGTCGGCAAGATTTACCGCGGGACGGTGAAGAAGATCGTCGATTTCGGCGCGTTTGTCGAAATTCTGCCCGGCACGGAAGGCCTGTTGCATATTTCGCAGATTGCCAAGGAGCGCATTGCCAAGGTGACGGATGTCCTGCAGGAAGGCGACGAAGTCATGGTCAAGGTTCTGGAAGTCGATAAATCGGGAAAGATTCGCCTCAGCCGCAAAGAAGCGCTGGGAGCGGAAGTCCAATAACGGTTCA
>JAQVQT010000050.1 GCA_028701435.1 Smithellaceae bacterium
GAGGCTTCCGCCAGCGGAATCCAGGTGTGGAAAGTGTCGGCCGGGATTTCCAGCGCAAACGTTTCCTCATCCGGGCCGACACGGACCCGCCCGGCAACGAGGCCGTGAGCGTCAAACGTAAAGACCTCGAAGCAGCCGCGAAGCACCAGGGCGAGCTCGCTTTTTCCCAAATGCAGGTGAGGCCGGAAATAGGAGCCGCGCCCCGCGGCGACAAACAGCCGCTGGATCGGATCGGACAGGGATTCGTGGATGTTGTAATTGGTCCGGAGCCTTGGGCTGCGCGCTGCCGCCGCGATCCATTCCTCCGCCATTTGGTGGGTGATTGGTTTCATGATTCCTCCCCCATGCCCCCGAAGGGGCTTGACATTATTCCTGAACGTCCCCGCCTGTTTTTGCTTCTCTGATTTTCCGCTCAAAAAGCGTTCGGGCCTGATCGGCTGACGCGCTGATCGAAGAATTTTTCAGGTCATCCGGCGTCAAAGATCCGATCAACTCCATCGAAACGGTGAATTTTCCTCTTGTTGCAAAGGAAAAAGCGCCGGGGCGAAACAGCCGGTCGGTGTTGCGGATCAACACCAGTTGTAACCCCGTATTGCAGTATCTGGCGATGCTGAACACGCCCTTGTTGAAGGGCGCGAGCCTGCCCCGGCGGCCGCGCGTGCCTTCGGGAAAAACAAACAGATTGCCTCCCGCCGCCAGTTGGCGCTTGATGCCCTCCAGATGGTTGATCATTGCCGGACCGTACATTTCGGCGGGAGAGGAGGGCACATAACCCGCCTTGCGCAAAAACCAGCCGAAAATGGGAACACTGAAAAAGGTATTTTTGACGATGGTGGTCTGCCGGGGGAAAAGGGACACCAGCAGGATGGGGTCCAGATAGGAAAGATGGTTGCAGACGATAATGGAGGAGCGAAGATTCCGGATGTCTTCGGAAACGTCAAGCCGGACGCCGGGGGACACGAGATCCACCAGGGCGAAAAAAACTTTCAGATGAACGTGAAACAGTTTCTGCAAAACGGCTTCGCCGGTTTTCAGCTTCAGATAACAGGGGATCAACAAAACGAACATCAGGACAAGAAAGCCCAGCGTGAAATAGACCCAGAGCCCCAACGTGAGGCAGAAGTCGATGGCGTGCCGGAAAAATCGGGTGGGGAACATTCTGGTCAGGTCAACTTTCGAATCAGCAGGCTGGTGTTGACGCCGCCGAAGGCAAAATTCTGAATGGCCGCGGTTTTGACCGGGGTTTCCTCCAGTTTCTGAACATGGCGGATCATGGCGCAGCGTTCGTCAATCTCTTCCAGATGGAGCGTCGGGGCGATAAAGCCCTCCTGCATCATGTAGAGCGTCAACACCGTTTCGACCGCGCCGCAGGCCGCCATGGTATGCCCCATGTAGCTCTTGAGGGCCGCGACTCGCGGGCTCGTGCCGAAGACTCTGCCCGTGGCCTGCGCTTCGATGATGTCGCCCATTTTGGTGGCCGTGGCGTGCGCGCTGATCAGATCGACGTCGGAGGGTTGGATTTGCGCGTTTTCGAGGCCCAGTTGCAGGGTTTTGGTTATGCCGTCCAGGTTGGGAAGGATCAGGTCGCCGCCGTTGGAATTGCAGGCAAAACCGATGACCTCCGCCAGAATCTCCGCGCCTCGTTTCCTGGCGAATTCATATTCCTCCAGCATGACGGCGCCAGCGCCCTCGGCGACGACCAGACCGTCACGCGCCCGGTCAAAGGGGCGGGGCGTCTCACCGGGCCGGTCGTTGAAGGCGGTGGAGCAGGCGAGCAGATTGTCAAAGACCGCGACGGTGGTGGTGTCGTACTCGTCCGCACCGCCGCAGAGCATCGCGTCCTGCAGGCCGTATTTGACGGATTCGTATCCGTAGCCGATGGACTGGCTGGACGTGGTGCAGGCCGTTCCGGAGGAAATGATCCGGCCGGTGATGCCGAACATTTTGGAAATATTGACGGCGGTTGTGTGCACCATGGATTTGAGATAGTCCACCGCGCCGATTCCCTGATAGCTTTCGCGGTCGCCCGCGTTGAAGAAAATCCTGTAAATTTCCCGCTGCACGGTGGGCGATCCGTGAATCGACCCGAAGGCAATGCCCAGCCGGCCGCCCGTTACAAAATCACGCGGCAGGCCGGCCTGCTCCAGGATTTCTTTGGCGACCTGACAGGCGTAGTAAGACACGGGCCCCATGGTTTTGCGGTGCTGCCGGCTGAAATCATATTCGATCGGATAGCCGACGGTTCCGTAAACGCGGGAATGAATAAAACGGCTGACGAAATGGTCATCGCGCAGGGTGGCCACTCCGGATTTCCCGTTCACAAGGCTTTCGATGATGGGCTTTCGGCCGTGCCCGATGGGGGTGATGGCCGAAGCCGCCGTGATGACCACTCTGCGCCCGGTCATTTAGTTTTTCTCCGATTCGGTTTGCCGGTGATCGGCCAGCATTTGCACATAGTCGATAATCTGGTTCAGCGTCCGAATGTCCATGGCTTTCTTTTTTTCCGCCTGCGTCAGCTCCGTCCCCAGATACTTTTCAATTTCCATGAGCAGTTCGATGGCGTCGATGCTGTCAAAACCGTAGGCATCCCGCAGATTCACGTCCGGTTCGGGGTTCTCCACCTCGAATTCCCTCAAGAAGATGGCGCGGATTTCCTTTTCAATTTCCTGGCGTGTCATGATCTGCAGAGGTCTCCTTTAGCGGCAAAAGTGCCCGAAAAGCTAACATAAATCAGCGTGGTCGTCCAGCATTAGAGTAACCGTTCGAGTTCCTTGCCGAAACGTTCATTCCCCGCCATCTTCCGCGCCACGCCGAAGGAGCCCAGAACGCACCCCATCAGCCCGGGGGCCATGGCGTTTTGTCCGGCGAGGTAAAGCCCGCCTATGGGAAGTTTGCCAAGCGATGCAATTTTCAGCAACTGCCGGGAGGAGCGCAGGACGCCGTAGCAGGAACCTTCCGGGCAGTTCACGTGGTCGCGCAGCGAAAGCGGCGTGAAGACATCCAGCAGTTGAAGGTTTTTCAGGGGGCCGAAGACGGAAGACGATTCGGCAACGAGCGCTTCGGCCAGCGCCTTTTTTTTCTGTTCGTAGGCCTCGCCGCGCCGTCCCGTTACGGTATTTTCCCACCGGCTCCAGTCGCGGTAGTGTGAGAGGGTGATGATGGACAGCAGATTCGTTTCCCGTCCGTCTCCCCGAAGCACCTGATAAAAAAAGCCGTTTTCGATTTCTCCGCGGTCGTTGGCCCGAAGCCGGTAAAGATTGTAATCGACGGCGGGATGGGCCTCGGCGTCCACGCCGGCCTGAACGGCCAGGACGCCTTCGGTTTCTTCCAGGCCGGCAATTCTCTCCCGCAGAGAAGTCTTGAGCGCGTCCTGGTCCAGCAGGCCGATGAGGACCTTGGGATGAACGGCCGCCACCACCGCGTCCGCGGGCAGAAAATCGCCCTTCTCCAGATCGACCCCGGTCACGCGTCCCTGCCGGGTTCGAACATGCCGGACGGCCGAAGAAAGCAGCAGCCGTCCGCCCAGCGCCTCAAACCGCGCCGCGAAGGCATCCGCCAGACGCCGCCCGCTTTTCGGACGCCACGATGAAAATAAATATCCGGCCAGGACCATCTGATGAAAAATGACCGGACAATCCTGAAGCGCCACGCCGACCAGCTGGCAGGGCGCCGCCAGAATGGCCCGCAGTTTCGGGGATGCGCCCAGGCAGTCGAGCAGCTCCCCCATCGGACGGAAAGAATCCATGTTGGCAAAGGGGCTGCCGCCGTCAAAGAAGAAAGGCGATGCCGTCATGACGCCGGCGGTTTCGCGAAGCCCGCTCATCAACGCGTCCAGCGCGGCGCCGTCGGCCCGGCAGGCTTCCCGAAGATTTTTCTCGTAGGCGTCCAGGCCCTCGGGCAGATCGAAAACAAAATCATCAAAAATATAGCGGTCGGTGACGGCCCGGTTTTTCATGCGGGAAAACAGACTTTCCGGGTCAATGCCCAGCACGCGAAACATTTTGCCCAGCGGTTCACAAGCCCCCAGCGCGCCCACATAGTGCACGCCCACGGGGCAGTCGATGCCCCGGCGGGAATACGAGCGCATCAGGCCGCCCGGCTCGCCGTTTTTTTCCACGACCGTCACGTGAAAACCCAGAAGCGCAAGCAGGATGCCCGCGGAAAGGCCGCCGGCGCCCGAGCCGATCACAACGGTATTTTTTCCCTCCACCGGTTTTCGCATACGAAGCTCTCTTGAAAATTATTTCCCCAAAATCTTTTCGTCGGGCACGGCTTCCGATTCGATCAGTGTCATCGAGAGCGAATACCCGGTCCATTCGAACGCCTGAAGATCGATGGCGGCATAAGGATTGGCGCCTGCCGCGAGCGCCACACAGCGTTGAAGTCTGCCGCCTTTCGAGTAGCGTTGGATGAGGATGCGTCCGTCCGGGGCTTTTCCGATATCCAGCCACCCTCCATTGTGCAAACGGCGCCGGCAGACGGCCTGGCCCGTGTCGAGAACGCCCGCCCGGTCGATCGCCTCCGGCGGCTCAAAAAAAATCAGTTCGATATCGTCCATCAGGCCGCGGGCAACATCCACCTTGTCAAAAGGAGGCAGCGCACGGCTGATTTGGGTGCCGATGGAGGTCCGCGAGGCTTCAAAAAAGACCAGGCCTTCAGGGCTCAACAGGGCACAGGAAAGCGTCCTTGCGGCCGGGTCCGCCACCGTCACGCCGATCATCACGGCCCTGGTTTCACCGGCCATGGCCGCTTCAATCGCGTGGATGAAGCGGGTTTTCTGGACTACGAACGGGGAAGGGCAGGCGCTCATCTTCCCCGTGACATCGGCGGACGGACGGATTTCCGGCAGAGACGAGCAGGATGCCAGAAGCAGGGAAAGGATCAGCAAAAAGCGAACGTTCATGGAAGGTCCTGAAAGACGGCGGGGGGCAGAACCGGATTGACGACCGTATGAGAAAAGTCAATCCTGGTTTCCGCCGCGGCGCCCTCCACGATCCGTACGGTTTTCACCACGGCGTCTTTTCGGGAGACGGTGATTTCTATCTTTTCAATCAGGCCGGCCATGTTTTTCCCCTTCGGTGTCAGGACAATCAGCGTTTCCGGCCCTTCGCGCACGGAGGCGGCAAAGGTCGGGTTGGCGGTGAATTTCCCTTTCATCCAGCCCGCCACTTCGTCGAGCACAATTTTCATCGCCTGGGCGCCGCCGGTTTTGTCCTCGATCATTTTGCCGCCGGAGGCGATGTAGCGTTTTGTGGTTCCCCGATCCGAGATGACGATGCTCCGGATCGGCTTGACGTATTCCCAGCGGATGGAGTCCGGGGCGGCATAAAAGAATTTACCCGTCGAGACCAAAGGCTTGGACAGAATCTTCATGGATTTCTTCTGGACGAAATCGGCGGAAAGGGACGAGATGCGCGATGCGTCCCTGCGCAGCCGGTCGAAGTCATCGGCCCCGGCGGCGGGAAGCGCCATAAAAAACAACAGCAGTAAAATGGATAGGGGCCTGACGGCCTTCGCGCGCATGATCAGAACATTCCTCCGTTGACGGAAATGACCTGCCCGGTGATATAGGAAGCGTCCTCGGAGCACAAAAAGCGGATTACGCGGGCGACTTCTTCCGGTTTTCCTACCCGCGCCATCGGAATGACGCTTTTGATGATGCTTTCGTCCATCGGCATGCTCTCGAGCATGTCGGTGGCGATGGGGCCGGGCGCGACCGCGTTGACGCGAATGCCGAAGCGCGCGACTTCCTTGGCGAGCGAACCGGTCGCCGCGTTGATGCCGGCCTTGGCCGCGGCGTAGTTGGCCTGCCCGCGGTTGGGAACCATGGAGGAAATGGAAGAAACGGACACGATAGAGCCGCGCTTTTTCCGGACCATTTCCCGCAGGACGGGTTTCGTGACGTGGTAAAATCCGTTGAGCGTCGTATTGATCACGCGAAGCCACTCGTCTTCTCCCATCATCATGAAAAGGCCGTCCGCGGTGACCCCGGCGTTGTTGACCAGCACGTCAATCCGTTTGTGCTCCTGCACGATTGCGGCCAGGGCTTCTTTGACTTCCGCGCCGTTGGCCACGTCGAATTTCCTCGTTTCACCGGACGCGCCCGCGGCCTGGACCTGCGCCAGGGTTTCGGCCGCTGCCGCCTCGCTGGCGTTGTAGTTGATGATCACATGATGCCCGGTTCGGGCCAGTTCCACGGCCGTGGCCCGTCCGATGCCCCGGCTGGCGCCCGTCACCAGCGCGATTTTTCTTTCTTCCATGATGATTTTTTTCTCCTTTGGCGAATTTTACCCGTCAATCCTGGTTGAGGCGAATGACCTGGAGAACAGCCGTAAGCAGCGTTTCATTTTCCGCCGTGACGATGCCGTTGATGACGGCGTAATCGTCAAGGGAATACTGGCTTTTGATCGAAACCGTGATCCGGGTTTGCAGGGCGAGAAGCTCCCGGTGAAATTCCGCGGACTTGATGCCCACCATCCAGCCTTTGACGGCGTCCTGGCCTTTCTTCTTCCGTTTGTAGCCTTCCACCAGAGCGGCGGTTTGGGCGATGGCTTCGATCAGGACGAGGGAGTGAACGGTTCGTCCGTCGAAAAGGGGCCAGCGCTCGTTGACCACGGCGGCCGCGGTGCCGGCATCATCCTGCAATTCTATGGCCTGGGTGATGATTTTGATCGGTTCACGATGCGGAATCACGGATTCGATGTCGATCATCGGCGCTCCTCTTTTTAGCTTTCAATTAAAGAGAAAACCCATCGAAAGTCAATCAAAAACATTGCGCGCCGCCTGGAAAAAGGCGCTTCAAAAATTGATTCCCCGGGGCGCTCCGGGCAAGGCATCCATCATTTACCGCGCAAAAAACGTTCATTGCTTTTCAGCCTTGTTTCTTATAGAAAGTTCAAAAATAATTCGTGCAGGTTCCCATGTCCGCAGAACTGAAAGATCCTTTTATCGTTGCCTACCGGAAGCTTCTGTCTGTGTCAAAGACGCTGTGCCGGAAAGAATTCACCTGTTTGGGCGACACCTACGGCGAAGTATTTTCCATGGCGGCCGGTTTGAAGAAAACCCTTTCCGGATACGGCACGGAAAAGTCCGTCTGTCTGTGCACGGAAAACAAGGCCGTGGTCGCCGCCTCGATTCTGGCCGCGCTTTCCGGCGCCTGCAATCTGATCCTGCCCCACTCCTTTTCGGCGCACGCGCTTTTGGAAACGTACGAGGCGACGGGCTTTGACGCCGCCATCGCCGATCGCCCGGAAGAAATGCCGGGCGTGGAAATGATTACGCCGACGGCGGGGGATATGGCGGATCTGAATCCCGAGGATCTGCGTGATCCCGACCGGTCTTTTGTAAAACTTTTCACGGGCGGCTCCACCGGCAAGCCCAGGGTATGGTCCAAAACCCCGCGGAATCTGTTCGCCGAAGCTTTTTATCTGCGCGACCGGTTTGGTATTGCCGGCGACGACCTGTTTCTGTCCACCGTTCCCCCCTACCATATTTACGGCCTATTGTTTTCCATCCTGCTGCCGCTCGTTTCGCGCGCCCGCGTGCTGCCGGAAATCTACACCTTCCCGCAGGAAATCCTCTCGACCATCAACCGCCACAGGGCCACCGTTCTGGTCAGCGTCCCGATTTCCTACCGGTCGTTGCGGGTGGACAACCTGTCGGTTCCTTCGCTGAGGCTCGCTTTCTCGTCCTCCGGCCCGTTGGACCGGTCCGACGCGAGGTTCTTTTTAAAGAAAACGGGCCTGGGCATTCACGAGATCTACGGTTCCACCGAAACGGGCGGCGTCGCGTCGCGCAGCGTGAGCGAAAACACGGAAAGCTGGCAGCCCGCCGGTCCCGTCTCCTGGCGAATGTTCGGCCGGCGGCTGGCCGTGCGCTCCGATTTCGTGTCGAGCGAGATGGAACAAGACGCCGAAGGCTTTTGCGTGACGGGCGATGAAGCTCAGCCGGACCGGGACGGCCGGTTTCTGCTTCTGGGGCGGGCCGACGGCATTGTCAAGGTCGCCGGAAAGCGCGTGGACTTAAAAGAGGTTCAAAACAAAATCCAGTCCCTGCCGACGGTGCGGGACGCGGTGGTCATTGCGCTTCCGGCCGAAAAGGGCCGCGAAAGCGAGATTGCCGCGCTGGTCGCCTGCGACCTGACGGAAATCCAGATCAAAAAGATGATTCTGGAAAAGCTGGAGCCGTATGCCATGCCAAGGCGCGTTCACATCGTCCCCTCCATTCGGCGGACGGCCACCGGCAAAGTTGATTATCGACGCGTCGAGCAGATTTTTCTGCGGGCAAAAGAAAAAAGCTCGTAGCAGAAATGGTGGATAGTGAATGGTGAATGGTGAATAGTGGATGGTGGATAGTGGATAGTGGATAGTGGATAGTGCCCCTCTCTTCGGCAGGCTCAGGACAGGCTCGGCTCGGGATGACATCCTTCTTTGTCATGGTGAGCTTGTCGAACCATGACACTTTTCGCTCGTCGCTCGTCGTTCACCACTCGTCGCTCGTCACTCGTCGCTCATCACTTGCTTCCCTGCGGAAAAGCCTTGACTTCACCGGCGAGCGGTCATTATACTTCCGGCGGATTCAGGATCCATGCATTCGCAGCGGCGTCACGTCATCACTTGAAACACACGAACAACCTTTTGTCTTTTCTGATCATGAGGAAAGGGAGGAAAAAATGGCGCGTTTTCGTGAGTATGACCAATACGATGGTCTGGGGCTGGCCGAACTGGTCGGAAAAAAAGAAGTGACCCCGCTGGAGCTGTGTGAAGAAGCCATCGCGCGCATCGACAAGCTCAACCCGAAGCTCAACGCGGTCATATACCGAATGGATGACGCGGCGCGCGCCGCGGCCAAAGGCTCGATTCCGCAGGGTCCTTTTTCCGGCGTGCCGTTTTTGTGCAAGGACCTGGTATCCGCGATCGCCGGCGTTCCCATGACCAAAGGCAGCAAATCCTGCCGCAATTACGTGCCCGCCTTTGACAGTGAAATGGCCAGACGCTTCAGAGCGTCGGGACTGATCGTTCTGGGAAAAACCAACACGCCGGAATTCGGCCTGATGGGAATCACCGAACCGGAGCTGCACGGCCCGACGCGCAACCCCTGGAATCCGGATCACACGCCCGGCGGTTCCAGCGGCGGCTCGGGAGCGTCGGTGGCCGCTGGTTTCGTTCCGCTGGCCTCCGGCGGTGACGGAGGCGGATCGATCCGCATCCCCTCATCCTGCTGCGGCCTTTTCGGCCTCAAACCAACCCGCGGCCGCAATCCGCTGGGGCCCGAATCGGGCGAAGTCTGGCAGGGCGCGGAAGTGGAGGGCGTGCTGACCCGCTCCGTGCGCGATGCGGCCGCCATGCTGGATGCCACAAACGGCGCGGATCCCGGCGCCCCCTATATTCTGCCCCGGCCGGAAAGGCCCTACTCGGAAGATGCCAGACAGGATCCTTCCCGGTTGAAAATCGGATTCACGGTGGACTCGCCCCTGAAAAACGCCGTTCATTCCGAATGTGTCGAGGCCGTGAAAAATGCGGCCAAACTTCTGGAGAGCCTCGGACACATGGTGGAAGAAGCCAAACCGGATATTGATGGCGAGGCGCTGGGCAGAAGCTACATGATGCTGTATTTCGGCGAGGTCGCGGCGGATATTCGGGAGCTGCAGAGCGTCGTCGGCCGGCCGCTCACCCATTCCGACACGGAGGAAGCCACCTGGGCGCTGAATCTTCTGGGAAACAGTTTTTCCGCGGGTGATTTCGTTCTGGCCAAAAGGCAATGGAACACGTTTGCCCGGCAAATGGCCAAATTTCATGAAACCTACGATCTGTATCTGACGCCGACGATTGCCTCTCTGCCCCCGCGCATCGGCGAGCTGCAGCAGAAACCGGCCGAACTGGCCTTCCTGAAAATCATCAACGGCCTGAACCTGGGAGGACTGCTCAAGGCGACGGGGATTGCCGATATGCTGGCGACCAAGGGCCTGTCCAAAATGCCGTTTACCCAGCTGGCCAACCTCACCGGCCAGCCGGCCATGTCGGTGCCGCTCCACTGGAGCAGGGAAGGGCTGCCCTGCGGCGTGCAGTTTATCGGACGCTTCGGCCACGAGTCGCTTCTGTTTCAACTGGCCGGCCAGCTTGAACGCGCGCAGCCCTGGTTTAACCGCAGACCGGCCCTGATCCTGGACTGACGGGAGCGTTTGAACAACACTCTCCTGCCGTCCGTAAAAACGAACGATCAACCGGGCAGGCGGATTCTGTTTGAACGGATTTTGCGCCTGCCCACCCTCGCAAAGTCGGTAATTCAGTATTATTCCATATTTGCCTTTTCCAGATCGGCCCCGCTCACGCCTGAAAAAAGAATTGCGCCCATTTTCAATGATTTTATTGACATTTTTTGAAAATCACGTATAGTCGCCCCAGTTTACGTTAAGTGATCCAGCAAACGATGCCAGCGCATCATTAGCGCCAGGCGGGAGTTCCGCGTGACGCTGAAAAATATTCCAGGGTGAGGTGGTTTATGTCAGGTTTTGTGAACAAAACGATGGGGAACGTGATTGAGGAAACGGCCGGCCGGTTTCCCGATCATCCGGCTTTGATTGCTCCGCAGTTTCAGGTCCGGCTCAATTACAGCGAACTTTATGAACAATGCCGCAAAACCGCCCGGGGGCTGATGGCGATGGGTGTCCGGCGCGGCGATCACGTTTCCGTCTGGACGACCAACGTGCCGGAATGGGTGTATCTGCAATTCGCGCTGGGCATGGTGGGCGGTATTCTGGTGACGATCAACACCAATTACCAGTCTCACGAGCTGGAATACATCCTCCGGCAGTCCGATTCCACTACCCTGTTTCTGATCGACCAGTACCGGGATACCAGCTTTTACGAAACGGTCCGGCAGGTTGTTCCGGAGCTGGACACCTGCGCGCCCGGAAAGACGGCTTCTTCCAAGCTGCCGGTGTTGAAAAACGTTGTGTATATCGGGAACCGGGAAAGCACGCCGGGCATGTTCAAGTTTTCCGATCTGATCGCCATGGGTGAAAAAGTTACCGAGCAGGAGCTGGATGGCCGGATGAATTCACTCACCGACGATGATGTCATCAACATGCAGTACACGTCGGGAACGACGGGCTTTCCGAAAGGCGTGATGCTGACCCACCACAATGTCATCAACAACGCCCGCATGGTCGGCGACGTCATGGGGCTGACGGACAAGGACACGCTGCTCATTCAGGTGCCCGTCTTTCATTGCTTCGGGTGCGTCA
>JAQVQT010000272.1 GCA_028701435.1 Smithellaceae bacterium
TCTGCCAGAATCTGGGGGCAAGGGAGCTGCCCCTGACGGATGTGGGAGGCGGGTTTTCCCCGCGAATGGTGATGCACCGGACGCAGCCCTTCAAGGTTCCGGACAACCTGACCAATGACGAGGCCCTTCTGCTGGAACCCATGGCCTGCGCCGTGCACGCGGTCCTGAAGCATTCACCGACGGCGGGAAACCGCGTGCTGGTCGTCGGATGCGGCACCATCGGGCTCCTGACCATCGCTACGGTGAAGGCCCTGGCCAAAGACGCGGAAGTGACCGCTCTGGCACGCTATTCTTTCCAGGCCGAAATGGCCCGCGCGCTGGGCGCGGATGAAGTCATCACGGGGCGGGAGGACCCCTACCGCCGCATCGCCAAACAAACCGGAGCGAAATATTTCGAGGGGTATTTCGGCAACCAAATCCTCCTGGGAGGGTATGACGTCATCTACGATTCCATCGGCAATGACGGCAGTCTGAACAACGCGCTCCGTTGGGCGAAAAGCCGGGGCACCATCGTGATTGTGGGCGTCAACTTCAAACCGGGGAAAATCGACTATTCGCCGATGTGGCATCAGGAACTGCATGTCACGGGCATCAACTGCCATATTCTTCAGGAAGGGTCTCTTCCCTCCTCTTTCGATATCGCCGCCCAACTGATTGCGGACAAGCGTCTGCCCGTAAGCCGACTCATCACTCACCGCTTTCCCATGGACCGCTGGCGCGACGCGGTGAAAACATTTCTTTCCAAAGGGGACAGGGGAGCGATCAAGATCGTCCTCGAACATCCTTCCGCCTAGGCACCCGGCTCCAGATTCGGCTCTTCCGGAGCACGAGCCGAATGTAGGGTATTCCACTCATTATTTTTCTTGCGAGCTTTTCATTGACATGCACCAGAAACTCCTTTATATCCACATGCCATTGCGCAAATTCAACTCTCGCGGCGGTATGCGTGGAAGACAAAGAAAGCAACCAGATACCGACTGACCGTTCCTGGCAAGAACGTTTTTTCATATACACCGGCATTCTCGCATCTTTTTTCGCGCTGTATCTGGTTAAAAGCCACAGCTATGTCCTTTTTCACAGTTTGGTCGAAGTCTTCAGCATCGTCATCGCCGGCGCCATCTTCGCCCTGGCGTGGAACGCCCGCCGATACTTCGACAACGGCTACATTCTCCTGATCGGCATTTCCTTTCTGTTCGTCGGTTTCATCGATCTCATCCATACCCTGGCCTACAAAGGAATGGGCGTGTATCCCGGCTACAACAGCGATCTGCCGACGCAGCTCTGGATCGCCGCGCGCTGGCTTCAGGCGCTGGCTTTTTTTGCCGCGACATTTTTTCTGGATCGAAAACTGAACCGGCCCCTGGTGGTTCTGGCCGGAGGGACGGTTGTTCTGATCCTTCTCTTCCTTTCCATCTTTTACTGGCAAACCTTTCCCTCCTGTTTTGTGGAAGGAACAGGTCTTACCCCGTTCAAGATTGCCAGCGAATACGGTATTTCCCTTATTCTGCTCATTTCCATCGTCCCGCTGATGAAAAAGAAAGACAAACTCCATCCCCGGGTGCGGCAGCTCATCATCGCCTCGATTCTCTCTACGGTTGCCTCGGAAATGTCCTTCACGCTTTATACGGATGCCTATGGCTTCTTCAACGCCCTGGGCCACTTTTTCAAGGTGATCGCTTTCATCTTCATTTACAAGGCCGTCGTCTCGATCGGCCTGAAACAGCCCTATGATTTGTTGTTCCGGGACCTGAAGATTCGGCAGGACGAATTGCGCCGAAGCGAGGAGCGCTATCACTCCCTTTTCAAGAACATGCTCGAAGGCATGGCCTACTGCAAAATGGAGTTTGACGCGGACGGCCGCCCGGTGGATTTCATCTATCTTGCGGTCAACGACGCGTTTGAAAAACTAACCGGGCTGAAAAACGTCGAAGGAAAGCGGATCACCGAAATCATGCCCTCCATCAGTAAGGAGAATCCCGATTTCCTCGAATTGTACGGTCGCGTTGCGGCGACCGGCCAACCTGAAAAGCGCGAGCTTCTACTCAAGCCGCTGGATTTGTGGTTGTACCTTTCGGTTTACAGCATAGAAAAGGGATCGTTTGTCTCTGTGTTTGAAAACATCACCGAACGCAAACAGGTGGAGAAAGACTACCGGAGCATTTTCGAAAATGTTCAGGAAGGCATTTTTCGTTCCACGCCGGAAGGAAAAATTATCCTGGCCAACGAGGCCATGGCGAAGATGTTCGGCTACGATTCCCCGGCGGAAATCATGGCGGATATCACCGACGCAGCCCTTCAGCTTTACGCATATCCGGAAAATCGAGCAAAAATGAAGGCCATCATGGAAGAGCAAAACGTCGTCCGAAACTATGAGATCCAGTTTCACCGAAAGGATGGCGGTGCTTTCTGGGCCTCTGCGACCATGAAGGCCATTCGCAACGGCAAGGACCGCATCCTATACTTTGAAGGGATTCTTGAGGATATCACCGAGCGCAAACAGAATATTGCTCGCCTGCGAAAAACCCTGGGGGGCGCGGTTCAGGCCATCGCGTCGCTGGTCGAAACAAGAGACCCCTACACGGCCGGCCATCAGAGACGCGTGGCGGACCTGGCGCGGGCCATCGCAACGGAAATGGGCCTCTCCGGCGACCAGATCGACGGCATTCGCATCGCCGGAACCATTCACGATCTGGGCAAAATCTCCGTTCCTTCGGAAATCCTCACCATCCCGCGGAAACTGACCGCTCTGGAATACAGCCTGATCAAAAATCA
>JAQVQT010000051.1 GCA_028701435.1 Smithellaceae bacterium
TGGGTCATAATTTTTTTTGTTTTCTGGATTCCGGCTTCCGCCGGAATGACTATAATTAGCTGTTCTTACTGATACTTCACGCCTCACCCTTTAACACCAGTTCGATAATCTTCGGCACGATTTCCTTGGCGGTCTTTCCCACTTCCAGCGTGGGGCCGACGCAGGACGGGCACCCGAACGCGCACGGGCACTTTTCAATCAAACTTCGGGCGGCGGAAAGCAGATTGGCGTGCTCGCGGTAGAGGAGCTCCGAAAAGCCGATGCCGCCGGGATAGGAATCGAAAATGAAGATCGTCGGGTCGAATTCATCAATGCGTGCGCCGTCGGAACCGCTTGCCGCCTGCGGCCTGCCGCCGGAAAACGATGTGATCACGCGGCCGGTTTTTCCCTGACTCACGAACCACTCGCCGGACTTGTCACCCAGCGACCGGTCGATGTCATGCGTATCCGCCATCAGGAACATGGCCGACAGATGCTGCAGGGTATAAGCCAGCGCCGAAAGCCCGTCGATGATTTCCGCCGGCGTGAAATCGAGCCCCCGAAGCCGGTCGCGCGGAATGGTAAACCAGTAGCTGGTGGTGTGCATGTCTTTTTCCGGCAGATTGACATCGCCGTAGCCCAGATTTTCCGAGGTGTAGAATTTGATCTTCTTGTAGCCCACCACCTTGCGCACGACCTGCACCTCGCCGTGCTCGACAATCGCGCCGCCGGTCCGGTGATGATCAAACGAATCGATCACCCGCACGTTGGTGTAGGTCATCGCGTCGGTGTAATAGTCCGCGTCCACCCTCCGGACGTAGGCCTTTTTTCGCTCCAGGTCCAGTTTGTCCACATGGTACTGTTCGGAGGCCAGCATGTAAATGGCCTCATCGTGGACGGCGGTGAAGGCGCTGTCCCAATCGACTTCGGCAATCACCTTGTGGTTGGCGGTATCAGTCGTATCGACGACCACGACGTTTTCCGGGTTGATGGCGCGCAGGCTGACCTCGTCGGCCGGATAGCTTTCCGCCGCCCAGTGCCAGCGGTCGTCGCTTTGGTGCAGAACGCCTTTTTCTTCGAGGTACTGCAGAAACTCCTCCAGGTTCTCGCCGCCGAATTTTTCGCCTTTTTCAAACGGCAGTTCAAACGCCGCGCTCTTGATGTGATGCAGCAGGATCAGCAGGTTGTCCGGATTGATCCGGCAATGTTCGGGCGAGAGCGCAAAGAAGTAATCGGGATTTTCCATGAGGAACTGGTCCAGCGGATTGCTTCGCGCGATCAAAATAGCCAGAGATCGTCCCGTGCGCCTTCCCGCGCGTCCCGCCTGCTGCCAGGTGCTCGCGATCGAGCCGGGGTAGCCGGCCATGATGCAGGCTTCCAGATTGCCGATGTCGATTCCCAGCTCGAGCGCGTTCGTGCTGATGACGCCCATGACCTCGCGCGTCCGCAGGCCGCTTTCGATTTCACGCCGCAGGTTCGGCAGATATCCGCCGCGATAGCCGGTGACGAAATGATCGTCGGTCGGCTTGGTCTTATTGAATTTGTCCTTTAGATATTTGGTCAGGACTTCCACGTTGAGGCGGCTGGTGGCAAAGACGATGGTCTGAATATTGTTGTCGATCAGATCGGAGGCGATCTTGCGCGCCGGCGTCATGGCGCTCTGGCGAATGCCCAGTTCGCGGTTCACGATGGGCGGATTGTACAGCACAAAGGTTTTGGCCGCCGCGGGCGCGCCGCTTTTATCCAGAAGCGCGACGGGGCGCTCCAGAATTTTTTCCGCGTGTTCACGGGGATTGGCCACCGTGGCCGAACAGCAGATAAACACGGGGTTGGCGCCGTAGAAGCGGCAGATGCGGACGAGCCGGCGGATGACGTTGGCAAAATGCGATCCAAAGATGCCGCGGTAAATATGCAGCTCGTCGATGACGACGTATTTGAGGTTGACAAACAGCTTTTGCCACTTGGTGTGGTGCGGCAAAATGCCCGCGTGCAGCATGTCGGGATTGGTGACGACGATATGCCCCTGGCGGCGAATGGCCCGGCGCGCGTCATCGGGCGTGTCGCCGTCATAGGTGAAGGTTTTAATGTCGGCCTGTAAATCGGTGATCAGGCCGTGCGCTTCGTGCATCTGGTCCTGCGCCAGCGCCTTGGTGGGAAACAGATACAGCGCGCGCGTTTCCGGTTCGTCCAGAATGCTTTGCAGCACCGGCAGGTTATAGCACAGCGTCTTGCCGCTGGCCGTCGGCGTCACGAGCACGACATCCCGGCCGCCGCGGATGAAGCGCACGGCCTGCGCCTGATGTTTATAGAGCCGCTCCATCCCGCGCCCGGCCAGCGCTTCGCGCAGACGGGGGCTCACCCAGGACGGATAATCTTCCCAATCCCCCGGCCTGGCCGGGATTTCCACAACCGCCGCCGCGTTGGCATTGAAGCTTTTGTTTTTTTTCAGGCGGGCGATCCATTCGTCAAGGGTCAGTTTGGCCATACGGTTTTACCTTGTTCTTTCTGGCGGGCATGATAGATAAAAACACAAAATATCACAACAGCGAATTATCAAAAAGTCATTGCAATAAATATATGAATGATTTATCAACGGTTCGTCAGGAAAGGAACAAGTCCAAATAAAATCGGCATTTCGGGTGAAAGGGGATTCGTCATGGCGCTTTTCAGCATTGACCGGAAAAAATGCAGACGCGACGGAATTTGCGCGGCGGCATGCCCCGCCCAAATCATCGTCCATGCGGACCGGAAGTCTTTCCCGACGCTGCGTACGGGCGGAGAAGAGTTTTGCATCAACTGTGGGCACTGTGTCGCGGTCTGCCCTCACGGGGCCTTCACTCTCACGTCGATGCCTCCGGCGTCCTGTGAGACGGTTATGCCCGATCTTCTTCCGGACGCCCCGGCCCTGAAGCATCTACTCCTGGTCCGCCGCTCCATCCGCCGGTATAAAAAGACACCCGTTTCCCGCAAGTTGCTCGCGGAATTGATTGATGTGGCGCGGTATGCGCCCACCGGCAGCAACAAACAGCAGGTCCACTGGACAGTGATATCAAAGCCGCTGCAGGTCCGCCGCATGGGGGCCATGGTGATTGATTTCATCAAAATCATGCTGCCTCTGACGCCCGACGAAGCCCAGGTCCGGCGTTTTCAAAGAATCGTGGACGCCTGGGACCAGGGACGGGACCGAATTACGCGGGATGCCCCGCACCTGGTGGTCGCGCACAGCCCCTCCGATCTTTCCTTTCCTGCCGCCGACTGCGCAATCGCGCTCACCTATCTGGAGCTTTACGCTTATGCCAAAGGGTTGGGAACCTGCTGGGCCGGATATTTTACGGGTGCCGCGAATCTGCATGAACCGCTGATTCGGGAGCTGGGTCTTCCGGCGGGCCATCAGTGCTTCGGCGCCGTGATGCTGGGATACCCGCAATACCGATATCATCGCATTCCAAAACGCAACGCGGCGCAGGTTGTCTGGCGCTGATGATCACTCATGGTTCGTAGCTCGTAGCTCATGGCTCATAACCTATAGCCCATCGCCCATCGCCTTTTTTGTAAGACAAACACTTACGTTCTGTAGGACATGAACCTTCAATAGATTCGGACGGAGACCGATACCGCGCACCCCGGAAAAAGTGTACTCCATACATGCTTTTCAAGGGGTACATGTATTGCATCCGCCATATGTAATACGCCCCAAGGTTTTGCGGCCGGTGAATCAGAAACGCGCGTCTGATAAACAGGAACAAGGCCCGAATCGCGGGGCGTACCCCTCCTGAAAAGACCGATGGCGTCCGTGTCTTCCCCTTAAAGCATCGAACCTGGCACCGGATCCCTTGGTTTACAAAAGAGAAATCATGCCTTTTTGGCGGAAAAGGAAGGCATAAAAAATAATTTTGAAGGAGAATAATATGGCTGAAGCTAACGAACAAGATTTTTATGACAAGGTTTTTCCCGTACCGGACAGAGTCAGGGAGAAATCCTACATCAAGAGTCGTGCGGAGTATGACAAACTCTACAAAGAGTCGATCGAAAACCCCAATGCTTTCTGGGCGAAAATGGCAACGGAAAGACTGACCTGGTTCAAACCCTTTGACAAGAATAAGGTTTCGGACTGGTCGTTTGACGCCAAAAATGTTTATTCCAAATGGTTTGAAGGCGGAAAACTCAATGTCAGCTACAACTGCCTCGACCGTCATCTGGAAACCAAGAAAAACAAGGCCGCGATCATTTTTGAAGGCAACGATCCCAACGACTGGAAAGTGTACACCTATTACGATATGTATCGCGAAGTCAACAAGTTCGCGAATGTGTTGAAAGGCCTGGGCGTCAAAAAGGGCGACCGTGTCACCATTTTCCTGCCCATGATCGCGGAGCTGTCCATCGTCATGCTGGCCTGCGCCCGCGTCGGCGCCGTTCATGCCATCGTTTTCGGCGGATTCTCGGCGGAAGCGTTAAGAGACCGCATCAACAACTCCGGCTCGCAGGTCGTCATCACCTGCGACGGCACCTACCGCGGCGCCAAGGCCGTTCCCCAGAAAGATACGTGCGACAAGGCCGTGGCTCAGTGTCCGGGTGTGAAAACCGTGGTGGTTGTCAAACGCACCGGAACGCAGGTGAGCTTCCAGGAAGGCCGTGACGTCTGGTACGAAGAGCTGATGGCCAAAGCGGATCGTTACTGCAAACCCGAAGAAATGGACGCGGAAGATCCGCTGTTCATCCTTTACACCTCCGGTTCGACCGGGCAGCCCAAGGGCGTTGTGCACACCCAGGCCGGTTATCTGCTCTATGCCTCCATGACCCAGCAGCTGGCCTTTGATGTTCGTGAAGAAGATACGTACTGGTGCACCGCCGACATCGGCTGGGTCACCGGCCACAGCTACATTGTTTACGGTCCGCTGTGCAACGGCCACTCCAGCATTCTTTTCGAAGGCGTTCCCAATTATCCGGACTTTGGACGGTTCTGGGCAGTCGTCGAGAAATACAACGTCAATAACTTCTACACCGCTCCCACCGCGATCCGCTCGATTGCCAAAGAAGGCGACAAGTGGGTCGATGCGCACGACATTTCCTCGCTGCGCGTTCTGGGTTCCGTCGGCGAGCCGCTGAACCCCGAAGCCTGGTGGTGGTACTACAACAAGATCGGCGGCAGCCGCTGCACCATTTCCGATACCTGGTGGCAGACCGAAACCGGCGGACACATGATCCTGCCTCTGCCCGGCGCGATTGACATCAAACCGGCCAAAGCCATGGTGCCGTTCTTCGGCGTGGTTCCGGTTCTGTTTGACGAAGAAGGCAAAGAAATCAAAGGTCCCGGCAAAGGCGCTCTGTGTATTAAAAATTCCTGGCCCGGCATGGCCCGCGGTTTGTGGAATGACACGGAAGGCCGGTTCGTCGAAAATTACTTTGTGCAGTTCCCCGGCACGTACTTCTCCGGCGACGGCGCGGAGCGTGATGCCGACGGCGACTACAAAATCACCGGCCGCGTCGATGACGTGATCAATGTTTCCGGTCACCGGCTGGGCACCGCGGAAGTCGAAGCGGCGTTGACCTCCCATGCGGATGTCGCGGAAGCGGCGGTTGTCGGATTCCCGCATGACATCAAAGGTCAGGGCATCTTCGCGTACGTCACCCTGAACAATAATGTGGCCAAGACGGATGAACTCAAAAAGGCTCTGGTCGCGCATGTCCGCAAGGTCGTCGGTCCGATTGCATCGCCCGACCAGATTCAATGGGCGGATGGTCTGCCCAAAACCAGATCCGGCAAAATTATGCGCCGCGTTCTGAGAAACGTCGCCGCGAAAACATTCGGTGACTTCGGCGACACGTCAACCCTGGCGGATCCGCACGTGGTGGATGACCTGGTCGAAAACAGGAAGAAACTCGGCTAAAGACCCCTTGTGCGGAACGGCTGCCATGGTTCCGCACGTAAGTCCCTCCTTAAAAAGCCGTTCCCCGAAACCGGGGAACGGCTTTTTGTATCTTTGAAACCACGAGCTGCGCGCCGCGATAGTGGTTTATCTCTCACACCTCACGAGATACGATGTGAAAGACGATCCTGGTCTCACGAAAGATTCAGGGACATCGACACCATGTTTTCATCCTTGCCGTCGAAGCTGAAATCGCAGCGGCGGAAGATCCGGATCATGGCGTGATTCTGCTGAATCGTTTCCGCCCGGATGGTCTTGTATCCTTCCTTTTTGGCCAGCTCGATGCACTGCTCGGACAGCGTAATCCCCAGGGATTTGTTCTGCCAGGGATCGGAAATGATGATGGCGTATTCCGCTTCTCCCTCGCGGCGTTTGTTTTTGATCAGACGCGCAATGCCGAGGAACTTGTGCTGATCCCCCGTCTCGGCCTCGGCGACGAGGGCGACTTCCTCTTCCGGGTTGACGTTGCAGAAACGCTGCGCCCGTTCCGGGGTGGCGGAAAAGGGCGACAGGAAGCGAAGCCAGAGGGATTTTGAGGAGCAACTGTTGACAAAATCCGTCCACAGGCCGATGTCTTTGGAATTGATCAGTCTCAGCCGAACGGGCATATCGTCCACGGAAAGATTGTCTTTGGTCAGGTGGCGGGCGATGGAATCCGCCAGGGCGCTCTGGCGCCGCACGCCGTAGGCATACATCTGCCCCAAAACTTCCGCCGCCATTTCCGCGGTGGAATACACGGGGAAGCCGGCCTGCTCCATTTTGACCACGTCGTGAATCATGAACTCCTTGCAGGCCACTACGCAGGCCACCGGCTTTTGCTTGTAGTCGATGGACTTCATCACGTCCACAAACGACCCCAGGATTTCACCCTGAATGACGACGATGAAGCTCTGCACGTCGCCCGACTCCACGCCGATTTCGATCAGGTTTTTCACCTGCTCGGGCGTCATGGAAAAGGAGCAGTCGATCGGATTGCCGACATTGGCGAACTCCGGCAGAGCGTTTTTCAGGCGCTTCTGAAAATACGGCTCCAGTTCGGCCAGGCGCATGCCGGACAGATACAGCATGTCGGTGGCCGCGACGCCCAGCGATCCGGTATAGGTGATGACCATCACGCCGTTGCCCTTCGGGATGGGCTGTTTGGAAAAGGCGCGCGTCAGCGCGAAGAGATGTTCATTGTCCCTCGCCCGGATCACGCCGCTTTGTTTAAAGGCGGCGCTGTTGACCTCGTCGTTGCCCGCGAGCGACGCGGTGTGCGACGACACGGCTTTCTTGCCGGCTTCCGTCCGCCCCGATTTCAGCACGATGACGGGCTTGCGGAGGGCCGCCCGCGAGGCGACATCGACAAAGCGCTTGCCGCTGCGGATGTCTTCCATGTACATGACGATGGCGGAAATGTGATCGTCGTCGCTTAGGTATTCCAGAATGTCCGTTTCATTGATGTCCATTTTGTTGCCGATGGTCGCCACGATGCCGAAGTCCAGTACGTTGCTCAGTCCCGTGAGAATGCCGGCCGCGTAAACGCCGGCCTGGGCGACCATGCCGACGTTGCCCTTCTTCAAATCCCCGAGGAGTCCGATGGACTGCACCATGTTGTGGTGGGTGTTGATCACGCCGGAGCAATTGGGCCCCAGCACGCGGCAGCCGTGCTTTCGAATGATGGCTTCGATGCGCGCCTGGGCTTCCTTTCCTTCCTTTCCGCTTTCCGCGAAGCCTGCCGCCTCCACGACGACGAACCGGACGCCTTTTGCGCAGCAATCCGCGATGGCCGCCTCGACCGCTTTGGCGGGAACAATCACGATGGCCAGATCCACCGGATCCGGAACGTCCCGGATGGACTTGTAGGCACGAACCCCCATCACGGTTTCCTTGCCGGGGTTGATCGGATAGAGCTTTCCCGGATACTGGTGGCTGATCAGATTGCAAAACACATTGTAGCCCAGTTTTCCCTTGACGTCTGAAGCGCCGATCACGGCGATGCTTTTGGGATAGAAGAAATCATGCAGGTTTTGCGCGCCGGTGACGGTGGTTTCCGTGTGCACCGGTTCGCGGACGAACATTCGGGCGTCCACGGCAATGTAGCCTTCGGAATAGAGAAACAGCGGATTCAGGTCCAGTTCGTGAATTTCCGGGTTTTCATCAACCAGCCGGGAGATTTTCAGCAAGAGCTGCTGCAGCGATTTCAAATCGACCGGACGTCCGCGGTATCCCTTCAGGATATCCGAGCCGCGGATTTCTTCGATCATCTCCGCCGCGTCCTTTTCGGTGATCGGCAGAATCCGGAACGATACGTCGCGCAGCACTTCGACGAACACGCCGCCCAGGCCGAACATGATGAGCGGGCCGAAGCTGGGATCGCGCGTTACGCCGATGATGGCCTCGATGCCGGGGGCGGCCATGCGCTGGATGGTGATGCCTTCGATGTGCTGGTATTTGAAAGTCTCCACCATGGAGCGGTAGGCCTTGCGAACATCTTCGGCGGAGAGAAGATTCAGCCGGACGCCGCCCGCGTCCGATTTGTGCACGATGTCCGGCGAAACAATTTTCATGGCGACGGGGAAGCCGATTCTTTCGCAAAGCGCCAGCGCTTCGTCTTCGGAGCGAGCCACCAGGTAACCCGTGGTCGCGATGCCCGCGCCTTCGAGAATTTCCTTGCTCTCATGCTCCATGAGATAGCTGCGGTTGTCCCGCACCGCCTGATGGATAACTTCCGCCAGTTCGTCGTTGAGCAGTTTGCCGCCCTGGTTGGCCGTCGCCTTTTGCCTCTGTGATGTCGAAGATCCCCTTGTCATACGCCCTCCTTGAGCCGTGATGGTTTCCGGTCGCAATTTTTGCCGTTTCCTGTGATGGGTGTGTAGCACGGAAAAAAAAAGGATCCTATCGGTAGGGCGCTGAATGTTCTGTCGGAACGATGCAGGGAGTGCTGACGGCTTTTGTCCGACAAATCGTCGGACAACGGATGAACCGGATCACATTGGAGAGGGTTGAAATGATTCCGAAAAGGGCATGATTCCTCGTTTTTCTCTTAGTTGATCAGCTTGTTGTGGACGGCGTAAAGGGTCAGTTCGGCGTTCTTTTTCAAACCCATTTTTTCCATAACGCGGGTGCGGTAGGTGCTGATCGTCTTCACACTCAGGCAGAGTTCGGAGGCGATATCTGAAACGGACTTGCCTTCCGCCAGCATCAGCATCACCTGGTGTTCGCGGTCGGAGAGCCGCTCATGGGGCAGCTTCCCGGTGTTTACTTCCAGCTCGTCGGCCAGTTTTTCAGCGAGCGACGCCGTCACGTATTTCCCGCCACCGGCTACCTTGCGGATGGCGCCGATCAGTTCCTGGGGAGCGCTGGCCTTGGTGAGATAGCCCGACGCGCCCGCGCGCAGCGCCCGCACCGCGTACTGTTCCTCGGGGTGCATGCTCAGAATCAGAACGGCCAGTTTGGGTCGCTGGGCCTTGATATCCGTTAGAACTTCCAGGCCGCTTCGTCCCGGCATGGAGATGTCCAGCAGAACCACGTCATATTCATATTTCAGAACCTTATCCAGCGTTTCCGCGCCGTTTTGCGCTTCGTCCTTGACCAGAATGTCCTTCACTTCCGCGAGAATCTGAACCACACCCTGCCGCACCACGGCGTGATCATCGGCAACCAGTATGCGTATCATGTTTGCAGTTCTCCTTTACTGAAGCGGAATCAGCACCCGGACGGTGGTTCCGGACGGCTTGATGTTTTGGACCTGGACGTTGCCGCACCAGAGATGCGCCCGCTCGCGCATTCCGATCATGCCGAAGGACCGGGGGGAGTCCACCTGCCACTGCGTGATACCGATTCCGTTGTCCGTCACGTCCAGGCAAAGCTCCTTTTCCGTTTCCGTCAGCGTCACCTTGCAGAGCGTCGCTTTGGCGTGCCGCGCGATGTTGGTGAGCGTTTCCTGAAAAATCCGGAAGACGGCGGTGGCCAGCTGCTTGTCAAAGGCGCCTTTGACGCACTGGATTTTGGCCTGGCAACGAATGCCGGAGCGCTTCTGAAAATCCGCGGCCTGCCATTCGATGGCCGCCGGCAGTCCCAGATCGTCGAGCAGGCTGGGGCGCAGCTCCGTCGTGATGTTGTGGACGCTTTCAATCGTGGCGTCCACCAGGCCGGACATGCTTTGCGTCTTTTCCCGAATGGCCTTCGATCCGGAGGGCACGCGGTTCAACAGCCAGGAAAGGTCCATCTGCAGTGCGGTGAGCGACTGGCCCAGTTCGTCGTGAATCTTGCGGGCGACGCGCGCGCATTCCTCCTCGCGCACCGACTGAAGGTGAATGGAAAGGTTGCGCAATTCTTCTCGGGACCGCTCCAGCTCCTCCTGCGCTTTTTTCTCCTGCGTGATGTCCTCGTAGGTCACCACTACGCGCTTCTCGCGCAGCTTTTCCCCGATGCGGGAGGCCTTCATTCGGCAGAGCATTTCCCGTCCGTCCTTGTGCCGGCAGGGAAACTCCGTTTCATAAGTTCTCTGATGCTCCAGCTTTTTGTAAAAAATCTCGCCGATTTTGTCCGCTTCTTCCTCGTTTCGGTAGATCAACCGGATGCTCTTGCCGATCAATTCTTCCCGGTGCCAGCCGAAGATCATCTTGACGGCGTGATTGGCGAAATTGATGCGCCGCTCGTGCAGGCCTACCACGGCCTGCGGAATCGCGTCGAGAATGGACGATTCCAGCGCTTCGAGCTCCTCCAGGCGCCGGCCGGCCTCCTTGCGTTCGGTGATGTCCATGGAGTTGCCCAGAATAGCCCGCCGCTCCTTGAAGGTGATGGAAATGGCGGTTTCCATGATCCATTTGATTCGCCCGTCTTTCGTGACAATACGAAACTCATAGGGAGAGAAGCGCTGCCCCTTCAGCATCATGATCGCGTTTTTGGCCGTCCTGCGCCGGTCTTCCGGCAGGATGAGCGAAGGGGGGCTCATCTTTAAAAGCTTTTTTTCGGGATAGCCCGTGTAATCCAGGAAATGGGAATTGATGAATTGAAACTGTCCGTCCTGCATGATGTAGCAGCCGACTTGAGAGCTGTACGCCAGAATCTTGTACAGGTCCTTTTCCGACGTGACATGAAGCTTCGTGTGCTCCTGGACCGACAATCGCTTCTGCAGGGACGTGACCAGATCGATCAGTTCTTTTTTTGTTTTTTTCTCCAGATTCATCCGCTTTCCCGCTTTGGATTGAACTGGCGGCATCTAAACACAATTGACGGGAAAAATAAATACTTTTGAGAATGGTGA
>JAQVQT010000273.1 GCA_028701435.1 Smithellaceae bacterium
CCATTTCGACGGATTCAAGCATTCCTTCCGGCCCGTCGTCCACACCGAATAAAAGATGACAGTGAAAATCTATCATTTCACCTTTTCTTTATTCTCTCGAGGATGTTCTTCCAGAACGATTTTGGTCGGCTCCTGCGTTTCGGTTTTTGATCCGGCTTTTTATCGGAATAGTAGCCGTAACCGTAGCCGTAACCATAACCATATCCGTAGCCATAACCTTTGTTTTTGCCATAGCGATAGTAGCGGCCTCCGTAGTAGCCGTAACTTTCGCCTTTGCCGGTTTTGTCGTTGATGACAAGCCCGGCAACGGGCGCTTTGATGTTGGTCAGCGTTTCCCTCATATGCTGAGCCGCCTTGACGGGCACCCTTCCTGCCTCCATCACGAGGACGACGACGTCCGCAACGGCTGTCAGCACCGGCGCGTCTGTTACGGCCAGCACCGGAGGGGCATCGATGATGATGTGATCGTAGTTCTCGCGCTGGGTGATAAGGAAGCGGCGCATGGCTTCCGATCCCAGAAGCTCGGCCGGATTGGGGGGCGTGGTTCCCGCTGTGATCATTTCCAGGTTTGGAACTTCCGTATTTTTAGTGACTTCCGACGGGGAAAGGTCGCCGGTCAACAGATCGCTTAATCCCGGCGTTTTGCCAAGGCCGAATTTCTCATGCAGCGTGGAGCGGCGCAGATCGCAGTCGATCAGCAGCACTTTCACGCCGGTCTGGGAAAAGATGGCGGCCAGATTGGCGGAGATAACGCTCTTTCCTTCGCCGGGGAAAGAGCTGGTGATCAGCATGATTTTCTTTTCGCGGTTGATGGCCGAAAAATGCAGGCTGGTGCGCAGTGCGCGAAACGCTTCTGCCGCATAGGACTTCGGCTCATTATAGCCGACCAGCAGATTGCGGGGGGGTGAGCTTTTATCTGATTCGTCAGCACGTTCGGGGCCGAAAATGTGCGGAATGGTGGCCAGAAGCGGAAGACCCATCACCCGCTTGGCTTCGTCGGCGTTTTTGATGGTGTCGTCCAGATATTCCATGAAAAAGGCCAGGGCGATGCCCGCCGCCAAACCCAAAAGCAGCCCCAGAAGGAGATTTTTTGATACCTGGGGTTTGATCGGCCGGAGGGGAATAATGGCCGGATCGACAATGTTGATGTTGCTGATGGTGGATGCCCTGGCGATCCGCGCCTCTTCGTGTTTTTGCAGCAGGAAGGTATAAATGTCGGCGCTGACTTTCGTGAGACGGGTCAGGCGCACCAGGTCCCGCTCCGCTTCGGGAAGATTGCGCATCTGGCTTTCATAGCCGCCCAGTTGCCGGGAAATCGCCTGATCCTGCTTGCCCAGATTGGCCAGGCTTGTTTCATAGCCGGCCAGCATCTTTTTTTGCATCGCTTCGATCTGTCCCTGAAGGGTCTTTACGGCCGGATGCGATTCCGTGTAATCGGCCTTAAGCGAGTTCTTCTGGACTTCCAGTTCGTTGAGCCGGGCGGCCATTGCAGACAAACCCGCATCCGTGCCGACCGAGCCAGGGGTATAGGTTCCGCCGGTATTGATGGCACTTTTCAAGGCATTCAGCGCGAAATTGATCTGGTTTTGCTGAAGGGCAATTTCCGCCCGTCTTGTTTCGAGATCCGAAAGCTTTGTGATCAGGCCTTCGGCTTCGCTGTCCAGTTTGATGACGCCCTTGGAGCTTTTGAAATCTTGAAGGTTTTTCTCCGATGTGTCCAGGTCGCCCCGCAGGCTTTTAAGCTGGTCTTCCACAAAGCCGACGGCGCGGCTGGCTTCTTCGGACTTGAAGGAAATGGACTGCTCCAGGTAAGCCTGCACAAGCGTGTTGACGATGTCCCTGGCCAGAACGGAATTGGTGCTGGCGTAGGACACCCGAATGATGCCGGTCGCATTGCCCTGCTGAGACGCCTTGATGCCGGCCTGAAGACCGGAAGCTAAATCTTCGAATTTGGCAAGAGCCAATTGAAAGTCGTCGCCTTTGCTGCCGCGAAGATCAGTCAAAAGGAGGCTGAAACCGTCTTTCCGCAGCAGAATGCCGGACTTTCCCCGGCCGACCAGATCGCCGTTGTTGAAAACGTCAAACGTATCGCCGCCGGTCAGTCGAATTTTGTAGACCGGGTTTTTCGCGTCGGATGCAAACTCCAGGATCTTGAAGGTCAGGCCTTCTGATTTTTTTGAAACCTGCCAGTTAAGATGAAGCTGCTTGATTACGTTCTCTGCATTGGTGCGCGATTTCAGAATTTCAATCTCTGTGTTGATGGGATTGGTGGAGCTGAACGACAGTTCGCTGAGCGGCCCCAGTTTGCCTTTGCTGTCCTTGACGTGAAGAAGAGCATAGGATTCATAAACCGGCTTCATGAAGAACGTGTAAAGGGCGACGCTTGCGAAAATAACTAAAAAGGCCAGAACGAAAATTTTCCATCGTCTCAGGATGACGTCGATGTAGCTGAGCAGGTCAATTTCTTCCGGGCGGAAACGCAGCGCTGCGGGCGGCGGAATGTTGGGAGTTGAGGGCATAATATCCTTTAAAGTGTTAAGTATTAAGGGTTAAGTAAAAACAGGCTATAGGCTATGGGCCATGGTTTTGCCTTATTTGTCGAACAGGTACTTTAGCTGGACGAAGGGCGATATGATTGCGCCGACGGCCTGCAGTGTGGGCAGGATTTCGCTCACGGCTTCGTTCCAACTGGTCATGGCGCTCTTGGGCATGTAAATGACGTCGCCTTCGCACAATTCCAGGGGAATTGCATCGCCCCGCACCA
>JAQVQT010000274.1 GCA_028701435.1 Smithellaceae bacterium
ATGAACAAAGAGTTTATTGCCATCCGCTGGCACGGACGCGGCGGCCAGGGCGCGATCACGGCGGCCAAGATTGTGGCCGGCGCCGCGTTCGTCTCCGGCTACGCGGGCGTGGTCATGGCGCCGACCTTCGGCACCGAGCGCAGAGGCGCGCCGGTCATGACGTCGCTCAAGATCTCGAAGACGAAAATTTATGATCTGTCACCCATCGAGACGCCGGACATCGTCGTTGTCCTGGACCATCTGCTCCTCAAGGAGGCGGATGTCACCCACGGCCTCAAGCCCGGCGGCATCATCGTCCTGAACACGCCGATGGCCCATGATTCCTATCATTTTGAGGACTACCGGCTGGCCACCGCGGACATCACGGCCATCTCCGTGGAAGCGGGTCTGCCGCATGGAATGGTCAACACCGGCATTATCGGCTCTCTGGAAAAAGCCACGAATCTCCTGGGAATCGATCTTTTGGTGTCAGGCATCGAAGAGGAATTTCGCACGCGAAAACCGGAAAAGAACTCCCTGGCGGCTAAAATCGCCTACGAGAGAACCGTGGCGGGAGGCTGAACATGGGAACTCGGAATTACAGAAGAAAAACGTCGCACAGTGAACACGGCGCAGGCGACGGCGGAAGAACGGGATCCTGGAGAGTGGAGCGGCCGGTCCTGGACACAAGCCTCTGCATTCCCTGCAAGAGAAACAAGGAGGCCTGCTTCATCTGCTGGCTGTTCTGTCCCGATGTCGTGATCTCGCGGACGATACCGCCCACCATCAACCTGGAATACTGCAAGGGCTGCGGCATCTGCGCCGAAGAGTGCCCCACCAAGGCCATCACCATGGTGGATGAAGCCCAATTCGCGGAAGAAGACAAGGAGTAGGTGCCATGCATATCATTGAAAACGGAAACGCCGCGGCCGCTCTGGGCGTCAAACTCTGCCGGGCCAATGTGATTGCGGCCTACCCCATTACGCCCCAGACGCCGCTCACGGAAAAACTATCGGAATACGTCGAATCGGGCGAGATGAAGGCGGAGTATATTCCCGTGGAAAGCGAGCACTCCGCGCTGGCGGTCTGCATTGCCGCTTCCTCCGCCGGCGCCCGGTCGTTTACGGCCACCAGCGCCAACGGACTGTTGTACATGCACGAGCAGGTGCAGTGGGCATCGGGTGCGAGGCTGCCGATTGTCATGTGCGTGGTCAACCGGGCGGTCGGCGCTCCCTGGAATGTCTGGAACGACCAACAGGATTCCATCTCCCAGCGGGACACGGGCTGGCTACAGATCTACTGCGCGGACCATCAGCAGATTATCGACACGGTCATCAAGGCCTACTGGCTGGCCGAGCAGGTGAGCATTCCCGTGATGGTCTGCTACGACGGATATATTTTATCCCACACATTCATGCCGTTTGATCTGCCGGAACAGGAACAGGTGGACAAGTTTC
Source organism: Smithellaceae bacterium (assembly GCA_028701435.1). GTDB lineage: Bacteria > Desulfobacterota > Syntrophia > Syntrophales > Smithellaceae > UBA8904. The sequence continues at coordinate 1,437 of JAQVQT010000274.1, forward strand.
TGCCGCCGTTCAAACCGGATTATTTTCTCAATCCCCTTGAACCGGCCAATCTCAATACGGTGACGCTGCCGGACGTGCGAATGGACGTCAAGGGCGAACTGGCCCACGGATACATGGAAATCCGCTGTCTGCTGCAGGAAGACCTGCGCAAAGCGCTCCAAACCGCTGGCGAAGCGGAAAAGCGCTTTGCCGGAATCTTCGGCCGCAAAGCCGATCCCTTCATCGAACCGTATCGATGCGACGACGCGGAGTATGTCGCCGTCGGCCTGGGATCGATTACCTACCAGATGCGCGTATGCGTGGACCGGCTGAGAGAGGAAGGAATCAAAATCGGCGTGATGGGCGTCCGCTATTACCGTCCGTTTCCGGATGAAGCGCTCGCCGAGGCCCTGAAAGGGAAAAAAGGCGTGATCGTCGTCGAAAAGGCATTAAGCTACGGATATGAGGGCGCCCTGATGTCGGATTTGAAGTCGGCTTTGTATGAACATCTGGCCGGAACCGGATCGCTTCCGGTTGTCCAGAATTTTATCGCGGGCATTGGCGGCCGCGAAATCAGAACCGATGATTTGACGCAAACCCTTCGCGCCGCTGTGCAAAGCAGGGTTTCCAAAGAGCCCGTCTGGATCGGGCTCAGGCTATAGGAGAATGCCATGCAGGCGAAATCAACCATTTTAAGTTTACCGACGGAAGAATGGGTCCATCCGGGAACCCGTGCGTGCACGGGCTGCGGCCTGTCCATCGCCTACCGGGTCGGCCTGAAAGCGCTGGGCAAAGACACGATTCTGGTGGTGCCGCCCAGCTGCCTCACCGTGCTGCAGGGGCTTTTCCCGGTGGCCTCGACGAAACTGCCCTGCCTGAACGTGACGTTCGCTTCAACGGCCGCCGCCGCGACGGGCATTCTGGCCACGCTCAAGGCCCAGGGCAACGAGCACACCACGGTCGCCGGCTGGGCGGGCGACGGGGGAACCAGCGACATCGGCCTCCAGGCGCTCTCCGGCGCGGCGGAGCGCGGAGACAACTTCATCTACTTCTGTTACGACAACGAAGGCTACATGAACACGGGCGTGCAGCGCTCCGGCACCACGCCCATCGGCGCCATCACCGCGAACACACCGTTTAAGGGAAAACTTCAGCAGAAGAAGGATGTGCCGGCGATCATGGCCGCGCACCATTTAAGCTATGTCGCGGCCTGCTCCGCGGCCTATCCGCTGGACCTCTACGACAAAATCAAAAACTGCCTCGCGCTGCCGGGCACGAAGTATTTCCACATTCACATTCCCTGCCCGCCGGGCTGGGGCTATGATCCGCGCTACGGAAT
>JAQVQT010000275.1 GCA_028701435.1 Smithellaceae bacterium
CTGTGGATGGAAGTGTTGCTGGTTTCCGGCGTCACGGGGCTGGCTTCGGAAGTCAAAAAAATCGCGTCATGGATTGAAAAATTCCCCGTGGAAAAAATTCAGCTCAATACCGTCAACCGGCCGTCCTACGAGGATTTCGCCTGCGCCGTGGACCCGAAGCAAATGAAAACCCTGGCCGGTCTTTTTGCCGGCGCGGTTGAAATTCTAGAGAACGCGCCGCCGACCGTCGGCGCATCGGAAACAACATCGGACACAACGGATGCGGATATTTGCAATTTACTGGCCCGGCGGCCCTGTACGCTGGAAGGCGTTGCTCTGGGCCTCAGCCTTCACCCGCACGACGCGGCCAAGCGTCTGGAAAAACTGCTGGCGGGGAAAAACATCATAACCCAAAGAAACGGACGCACCGTCTTCTACAAACTTCCCGGCGGAAATGTTCAAGAACGATGAAAAGCGCGAATGACGTCAAAAAATATGTGGAAACCTGCCGGGAGGCTTTCTGGCAGAAGGTATTTCGGGTGGAAACCGACTATCTCACGGCTCGGCTTGAAAACTGCCGGGACATTTTGAGCGTCGGTTGCGGCCCGGCAACCATCGAAGGAGAGCTTATTCGGAAAGGTTTCCGCCTGACGGGGCTGGATGTTTCAGCCGAAGCGCTTGCCTGTGCGCCGGACGGTCTTCGGACCGTCGTAGGCCGGGCCGAGGACATGCCGTTTCCCGATCACTCTTTCGATGCAGTCATTTTTGTCGTGTCGCTGCAATTCATCGCAGATTACAGAAGCGCGTTTGCGCGAACGTCCGCCGTTTTGCGTCCTGACGGTAAAATGATCGCTATGCTGCTCAATCCCGAATCGGCTTTTTTCAGGACAATGAGGCAGGATCCGTCATCTTATGTCCAATGGATTCGGCATACGGATCTGGACGACCTTGAAAAAGAGGCCGGCCGCCATTTTAATTTACGAAGTGAATATTTTCTGGGCATTCGCGGTGAAAACATCTTTGAAAGCCAAAACCCGGCCCAAGCGGCCTTAAAAGTGCTGACCGGCCGGAAAGCGCCGCAAAAAATGAAGGCGGGAGGCGCTTCATGAACCGCAATCGTAAAATTGGCGAAGCCAGAAAGATTTTAGGTTTAAAAGCCAAAGACGGGGCGGACGAGGCCAAAAAGCAGTATCGCGAAATGGCCAGGATCTGGCACCCGGATGTCAATAAAAGCGACGAAGCGCATGCGAAAATGCAGGAAATCAATTCGGCTTTTGCGACGCTCATGAAAGAGGAGTTTGGTATCCTGGATTTCTGGGAAGATTACAACCGCTGGTGGTGGCGCCAGTACGGCAACGATCCGATCTGGGGCAACTTTTACCCGGAAGAAGAATCTGAACATCCGGGCCGGCAAAAAAAAGCGATTAACCGATAGGGCGCGGCCCGAAGGAAAATAAATGAAAGAACTGGTCATCATCAGCGGCAAGGGAGGAACGGGAAAAACCAGCGTCACGGCGTCTCTGGCTGTTCTGGCCGGACATTCGGTCATCTGCGACTGCGACGTGGACGCGGCGGATCTGCATCTGGTTTTAGAGCCGGATATCCTGCAGGAACACGAATTCCGAAGCGGCCACGAGGCGCTCATCCGACAGTTCGACTGCACCGGCTGCGGCATCTGTCGGGACCTGTGCCGGTTCGGGGCGATCCGGATAGAAAAGCTGGGCATCGACACGCTGTTTGTCGTCGATTCCATATCCTGCGAGGGCTGCGGCGTGTGCGTTCAATTTTGCCCCGAAAAAGCCATTGACTTTCCCGAGAGTCTCTGTGGTAAATGGTTCGTATCCAAAACGCGCCTCGGGCCCATGGTGCACGCGCGTCTCGGCGTCGCCGCCGAAAATTCCGGAAAGCTAGTCTCCACGGTTCGTCAGGAGGCTCGACGGCTGGCTGAAAAAGATCACCATAACCTGGTGATCGTGGACGGACCGCCGGGGCTGGGCTGTCCCGTCATCGCTTCGATTACCGGTGCCTCGCAGGTTTTGGCGGTAACCGAACCCACGGTGTCGGGTGAACATGACCTTGAAAGGGTGCTGGGGCTGGCCCGGCATTTTCAGATTCCGGCGGCCGTCTGCGTCAATAAGTGGGACATCAATGACGAAATGACGGGCCGCATCGAGCGAAAAGCCCGTGATCTGGGCGCAAGCATTGCCGGACGCATTCGGTATGACCCGGCCGTGACCGCCGCGCAGATGCAAAAAAAAGCGGTGGTCGAAATAGAAGCGCCCTGCGCCGCGGATCTCCGGCAATTGTGGCTGAATTTGAACCTTCAGGAAAAAAAACCGTAACAGGAGGAAAGTAGAGAAAGTGGAAGACAAAAAAACATGTGATTCGTGCGGCGAGGAGAGCTGCTCGGCGAAAAAACAGGGGAAAAATGAAAATCAGGAAGAGTATGCGGACCGACGGCGCCTGCAGGCCAGGCTGTGCCGCATTCAGCATAAAATTGTCGTGCTCTCCGGCAAGGGCGGCGTCGGCAAAAGCACGGTAGCGGTCAATCTGGCGACAGCGCTGGCGCTCCATGGACTGCGAGTGGGTTTGTTGGACGTGGACATCCACGGCCCGAGCGTCCCCACCATGCTGGGACTGGAGGGTGAATCGCTCAAGGGCAATCCCGGCGAACTTTTTCCGGTGGAATTCGGCGGGCTGAAAGTCATGTCGCTGGGCTTTTTGCTGCAAAATCCCGATGACGCGGTCATCTGGCGCGGTCCGATGAAAATGG
>JAQVQT010000276.1 GCA_028701435.1 Smithellaceae bacterium
TTCAGGGTGAGCTCGGGAAAACGGGCGGTCAGATCACGCCTCAGGCTGTCGAATCGTTAAAAGGCCGTTCGGAGTTTCAAAATATTTCTCCCGCGGAGATTGAAAAGGGCAAGCAGCTTCTGGAGCAAAAGGAAAAAGCCCCGGAAAAGTCGGCGGAGGCGGCAACGGAAAAAGCCGCGGAGGAAGGCAAGGAAAAAGGCAAGGAAAAAATCGAGAAGAAAAATCTGCCCTGGGAGGAAAAAACGGTAATCGGCGAGGAAGCGGTTCAAGACAGGCTCTTTGATCGTTCGCGCAGGGTTGGCAAATATCAGGATATATCTCTTAATTTACAACTGTTCGGCTCGGAGTTTTTCCGGGATTCCGCGGTGCGGGTGGTGACGGACCGCAAGGACGTTCCGGTGCCGCTGAAATATGTTGTCGGCCCCGGCGACGAGGTCAAGCTGATGCTCTGGGGGCGCCTCAACGCGCAGTATAATCTGACGATCGACCGGGAGGGCAAGATCACCATTCCCAACGTCGGTCCTTTGTTTGTCGCCGGCATGACCTTTGAGGAGATGTCCAAATATCTGATCACGCAGGCGGAGCAGATTGTGGGGACGAACATTGATATTTCCATGGGGGCTCTGAAGTCGATTTCCATTTTTGTGCTGGGTGATGTCCGCAGGCCGGGGGCCTACACGATCGGCTCTTTCGCCACGATTACCGATGCGCTGGTGATGGTGGGCGGCGTATCCAACATCGGCTCGATGCGCCGCATCCAGCTGCGGCGCGGAAACAAGCTGATCACGACGTTTGACCTTTATGATCTTCTGCTCAAGGGCGACAAGTCCAAGGACGTCATTCTCCAATCCGGCGATGTGATTTTTGTGCCGGTGACGGGGCCGCTGGTCGGCATTGCCGGCAATGTGAAGCGGCCCGCCATTTACGAGCTCAAAGACAGGCATGATCTCCATACGGTGATTGAAAATGCCGGGGGGATCATTCCCACCGCCTATACGCAGCAAATTCAGGTGGAAAGAATTATCAAGGGCGAAAAACATGTCGTTGTGGATCTTAACGACAAGAACCTCGAACATGCGTCTCATTTCCATATTCAGGACGCGGACCTGGTGAAAATTTTCTCCATTGTGGACGCCAATGTCAATGCCGTCTATATCAACGGCAATGTGAAGCGTCCGGGCAAATACGAATACAAACCGGGGATGACGATTCGGGATATTATTTCCAGGCCGGACGAGCTGCTGCCGGAAACGCATTACGATTATGCGCTGATCAAGCGCCTGAAGCCGCCTTCCATGGAGGCGACGCTGATTCCCTTTAACCTGGGAAAATTTATTTTCGATCATGATCCGCATCATAATATCGTTTTAATGCCGCAGGATCAGATATTCATTTTCAGCAAATGGTTCTTTCAGGAAAAACCTCGTTTCTCCATTGGCGGCGAGGTGCGCAATGGCGGGCGATTTGATCTGCCGGAAAACTTTACCATCAAAGATGCGATTCTGGCCGCGGGAGACCTGACGAAGGAAGCCTACCTGAAGAAGGGAGAGCTGATCCGCGTCAACAAATTAAGAGAATACAAAACCGTCTATTTTAATGTGGGCAAGGCGCTGGACGGGGATGTCGGAGAAAACATTCTTTTGCAGGATGAAGACCGAATTATAATTCATTCCATGTGGGAAGAAAAATGGAGGGAATCGGTCTCGATCGACGGAGAGGTGAAGAACCCGCTGGGAGTGCCGCTGATGGAGACCATGCGCGTTTCCGATCTGGTTTTCAAGGCCGGCGGCGTAACCCGCAATACTTATTACGACCGGGCGGAATTGTACCGGACCGATTGGCGAACCAAGGAAGTGACGCTGCAGGAAATTGATTTGGGCAAGGCCCTCGCCAATAATCCCGCGCACAACCTGCTGTTGAAGGACCTGGACCGGCTGGTGGTGCATTCCGTTTTGGAAAAGATTTTCAAGAAAACGGTCAGCATCGACGGCGATGTTCACAAGCCGGGCACGTATACGCTGGCGGAAAATATGACGGTTAGAGATCTGGTTTTCGCGGCCGGCAATGTTACAGAGGCGGTGTATCTGGATGACGCGGAGATTGCGTCTATGACGGTGGAGAAGGGCAAAACCGCCAAAATCAGTGTAAGAAATTTCAATCTGCGCAAAGCGCTGGTCGGCGATGCGGAGCATAACATCACACTGAAGCCCTATGATCGCGTCTTTGTGAAGAGAATCGTTGACTGGCGCCGGGAGCAGTATGTCACGCTGGGTGGTGAAATTACGTTTCCGGGACGCTATATGACGATCAAGGGAGAGAAATTGTCTTCTCTCATCGAGCGCGCGGGCGGCTATACGGACGAGGCGTATCTGCGCGGGGCGGTTTTCACGCGGCAGAAAGTCAGGGAAATGCAGCAGAGAAGCATCGACGAGATTACGGATCGTCTGGAAAGGGAGCTTTTGTCTGCGAGCGCCAGCGGGGTTTCCGCTCTCAGCACAGAAGAAGTTCAGTCCCGAAAGATCGAAATGGAGCAGAAGAGGCTGTTTATCGACAATATGCGAAAATCCAAGGCTTTAGGCAGGATGACCATCAAACTGGCGCACTTGCGCCTGCTCAAGGGCAGCGAATATGATATCGAGCTTGAAGACGGGGATTCGCTGGTGATTCCGGAGAAAAACAGCAGTGTCGGCGTGGCCGGATCGGTGATGAGCCAGGGCGCGCACATTTACAGGGAAAATGCCGATTTT
>JAQVQT010000277.1 GCA_028701435.1 Smithellaceae bacterium
CATCCCGTTTGCTGATGAGTTGGATCTCGACAACATTCAAAAGGATAAATTGATGTCACTTTCTGATTTGTTTCCCGCAATTGTCAGGAAGCGCCTGGAGGCAATGCTTGCATGACTTATCATGCATAGCATGTCGGAAAATATTAGACATACTATGCTAAAATGTGCTTTTTTAGTAAATGAAAGGAGAGCTTTGCATAACCACTATTTTGTCATCGCGAGGAGCGTAAGCGACGTGGCGATCTCTCTAAATATCATTAGTTTATGAGATTGCTTCGCTACTCTCGCAATGACAGATGTGTATTCTGCAAACGTTTCAGAGTGGTTTTTCAAAGCTCTCAAAAAAGGATAGCGCTCATGACGCTTCTAAGAAACATAAATGGGTCATTGCGAGCGAAGCGAAGCAATCTCGGGTTGTTAGATTGCCACGCAGACCGAGGGTCTGCTCGCAATGACGGAATGACGGGCTTTGTTTCTTCCATTAATAACCCGGTGCATAGCATCAGGTTAATTGCTCGAAATTACATCAGTTTGCTTTGACAGGGAGGTTTAAGTGAAGATTACGGTTAAAAAGGGAAGTCTTGCCGATGTCAAAACGGAGGCTTTTATTTTGGCTTTTTGTGAAGGGGAGAAGGCGCTGTCCGGTCCCGCGGCGGATATTGACCAAAAATGCGGCGGGCTGCTGAGCGATATCATCAAAAGCGGTGATTTTGCGGCGAAGGCCTCAGAAGCATTGATGATTTACACTCGGGGCGCAGTGCCCGCCAAAAGAATCGCGCTGGTGGGACTGGGCAAGAAAAGTGAATTGAATCTGGAAAAAATCCGCCGGGCTTTTGCCAAAGCCATGCAGCATCTGCGCGGTTTGAAGATCAAAGAAGCGGCCACGGCCTTTGACACGGATCTTCTGCCGGACCAAAAAGAAAAAGTTGTCGCGGCGATAGTGGAGGGGGCAAGCCTCGGACTGTATCAATACACGCCCTATAAAACCGTCGGACGCGAAGAGGTTAAGGATTTGCGGCAACTGGAAATTATAGCTCGTTACGCGGATTATTCCTGGATTCAGGATGTCGTTCAAAAAACAAACATCATTACGGATGCGGTTTGCTTTGCCCGTGATCTGGTTTCGGCGCCGGCCAACGAAATGACGCCTGGCATTCTGGCCGCCTGCGCGAAGAAATTGGCGAAGAAAAAAAATGTCTCCTGCCGTGTTCTGGATCAGGGAAAGATGAAAGTGCTGGGCATGAATGCGCTTCTGGGGGTTGCCGCAGGCAGCCATCAACCGCCGAAACTGATCATCCTAGAATATACCGGAGGCAAGAAGGGCGACGCGCCGATTGCCCTGGTCGGCAAAGGCCTGACGTTTGACAGCGGCGGGATTTCCATCAAGCCCGCGGAAAAAATGGATGAAATGAAAACGGACATGGCCGGGGGCGCGGCGGTGCTGGCAACGATTAAGGCGGCGGCGGATTTGAAGCTGCCGGTCAATATCGTCGGCCTGGTTCCCGCCACGGAAAATATGTCCGGCGGCGGCGCGCTGAAACCGGGCGATATTTTAAAATCTTATTCGGGCCGGACGATTGAAGTGCTGAACACGGACGCCGAGGGGAGGCTGATTCTGGCCGACGCGCTGTCCTATGCGTCGAAATATAAACCGGCGGCGATCATTGACATCGCCACGCTGACCGGCGCGTGTGTTGTGGCCCTTGGTGAAGAGGTGGCCGGAATGCTGGGAACGGATGATCCATTGAAGAAAGCCCTGCGGGAAGCGGCGGACGCAACCGGTGAACTGATCTGGGAGCTGCCTCTTTGGGAGCATTACCACGAACTGATCAAAAGCGATATCGCCGATTATAAAAACACGGCGGGACGGATGGGAGGCGCGATCACGGGTGCGGCGTTCTTGAGTAAGTTTGCGGGCGACTACCCCTGGGTGCATCTGGATATCGCGGGGCCGGCCTGGACAACAAAAGACAAGGCCTATATCCCCAAGGGCGCGTCGGGCGTCCCCGTGCGCCTGCTGGTGGAATACTTAAGACAATATTCTGCAAGGAAGCAACACGTACATTGATGTCCGCGATGACCGGCGGGTTTAAAAACCCGCCCTACGCCATTGAAGTGAAAACAATTAATGTTTCTGTAGGGCGGGCCTTCAGGCCCGCCGTTACCGGGTTTAATAACCTGACCACCTAAAGGTGGCGCGAGGTCACAAGCAACCCGCCCTACATTTACTGTGGGTGGTGAGTGGGAACAAAGCACATTCCAGAATGTCATCGCGAGGAGCGTGAGCGACGTGGCGATCTCTTTCAATATCAATAACAGATGAGATTGCTTCGTCCCGACTTATGGGGACGAATGAGAAATCTGAAGATTCCTTATTGCACTAGGGAGAGTCGTATAACGATATAATACTGCCAACTTTGTCATTCCGGTGGAAACCGGAATCCAGTATTTTAAAATTTTCTGGATACCGGCCTTCGCCGGTATGACAATTAGAAAGTGTTAAAGGTTTTTAAATGACGATGCAGCCGCTTCTGGAAATTCAAAATTTAAAAACGGTCTTTTCAACCGAACGAGGCGTCATTCGGGCGGTTGACGGCGTTTCTCTGTCGCTTGGCGCCGGTGAAACGCTGGGCGTTGTGGGCGAATCCGGCTGCGGGAAAACCATGCTGGCGCTTTCCATCATGAGGTTGATTCCCGCCAATGGTCAAATCGCCGAGGGCCGGGTGCTGTTCAACGGTCAGGAT
>JAQVQT010000278.1 GCA_028701435.1 Smithellaceae bacterium
GCCATTCTTTCCAGCAGCTCCGCGCAGGTGGGGATATCGTTGATCAGGCCGATGGACTGGCCGACCATCAAGGGCGCGTAATCGACATCGCCGGTTTCCCAGGCTTGCTTGACTTTCTGGCCGGCCAAGAGCGGGATCAGCTCTTCAAATCCGCCGTTGCGGGCTTCGATGGCCAGGACTTCTTCAATGACTTTGGATTTCAATCCTCGCCCCTGCAGGCCGATGGATTTTCCGTAAATCACCGTGTCGAATTCCTGCCGCCGGATCAGTTCCTGCTTGATGTTTTCGTGCACTTCGCATTCTTTCGTCGCGATGAAGCGGCTGGCCATCATCACGCCTTCGGCGCCCAGCGCCAAAGCGGCGGCCATGGTCCGGCCGTCTGCGATGCCGCCAACGGTGACCACGGGAATTTTTACCGAAGCCGCAATCTTGGGCGTCAGCACCATGGAGGTGACATCGTCATTCAACGGGTGACCGCCTTCTTCGATGCCGGCCGCATAAATGCCGTCAAAGCCGATTTTTTCCGCATGCAGGGCATGGCGCAAAGCGCCGACCTTGTGGAACATTTTCACGCCCGCTTTCTTGAGCATTTCCACCGCTTCCATTCCGGCCACTTTGTCCAGCGGTGTGCCGGAAAACTCGATGCCCGCCACTTTTTCCTCGGCGCAAACTTTAACATACATCTTATGGTGTTCCGGCGTGATCCGCACCGACGGCAAAAGGGTGATGGCCACAAAGAAGGGTTTATCGGTAAGTTGTCGCGTTTCCCGGATCGCCGCGCGAAATTCGTCTTCCGTTTCATAATTGCCGGCCGTCAGATTGCCGATGCCGCCGGCATTGGACACCGCCGCGCACATTTTCGGTTTGCAAAGCCACATCATGGCCCCGCAGATAATGGGATACTTGACTCCGAACATCCTGGTGATTTGCGTGTCGTACATAAAATACCTCCTATTTTTTTCCGTTGGATCCGGTTTTCCGTTTTTTGGCCGCCTTCAGGCTGCTCTGAATGTTCTGCTCCACCTGCTTTTGGAAGAGACGCCGCAGAATGTAGTCCCGGTAGAAATCCCCGACCCGCGTCAGTTCCGCGGTGATGGCGATGTTTTCCCTTGTTGATTTTCCGGCAACCATTTTTCGGCGAAGCGCCATTTCCTTTTCCACGATTTTTCGCCCCAGCTCCACCCAGAAGGCCAGGTCCTGAAGCTTCATTCCGAGTTCGGATATTTTTTTGATGCCGTCCCGGCCCGCTCGGACGTCCTCCTGGTCATACAGGGTCTTGTCCCCTTCGGTTGTAAACGGGACCAGAATGCCCAGACGCCGGGCCTGCGCCAATTCCTTTTCCGAAAGTCCCGTTGCGGCCAGAAAGGCGGCCTGGGTCAGCAGTCCGTTGACCGTATGTTCGCCGGAGCGGAACACGGCGTTTTCAATCGTTTCGGCTTCGGGCAGGCTCAGCCCCTCATCCATTCGGCGCAGAATATTTTTGATGAGGTAAAGAGGAAAGTACCGCTTTCCCTTCAGATCCTGAATTGCGCGCAGGCGGTCAATGCAGGCCTCGTCGTAATAGGCCATTTTTTCATTCGCTTTTTCGGGTTTGGGCAAAAGCCCTTCTCCGACGTAATAGCGGATGGTCGAGGGCCGCACACCGCTTCTTTTCGCAATTTCACCGATTTTTAATTTCATTTGCCGAACCAAACATTAAAGTTGAGGTTTAATGTTATAGTGAAACGAAAGACCGCTGTCAAGCAAATTGTCAAAAATATGAAATGGTCTGTGAATACAGATAGATCCGTGGTCTGTTCGGCGATTTCGGGCAAGGTCGGGATGACGGCGGCGAAGAGAAACTTCAGGACAGGGCTTCCTTGATTTCTCGAACATACGTGCAAACGGCTTGAATACCATCGTCGGCTCCCCGGTTTTCATCGATTTGTCGGACGACGGCGCTTCCAATGACAACGCCGTCGGCGATTCCTGCGATGGCCCTGGCCTGATCGGCGCAGGAGATGCCGAAGCCCACGGCAATCGGCGTCTTGGTCATTTTACGGATCTTGCCGACTTCACAGGCTATATCTTCGACTTTCGGCGCAGCGGTTCCGGTGACGCCCGTGACGGAAATGTAGTAAAGAAAACCCGATGCGTCTTTCAGAATGGTCTTCAACCGGTCGGGGCCGGTGGTCGGCGCAACAAGCGAGATGAAGTCGATTCCGGCCTCATCCGTGAAAATTCTCAATTCGTCCGCTTCTTCCGGCGGCAGGTCCACGACGAGGATGCCGTCCACACCGGCTTTCTGTGCATTTCGTGCAAACTTTTCCGCGCCATAGGCAAAGATCGGATTGAAGTAGCCGAAAAGAATAATGGGAATCCGGGATGCCCCGCGAATCTCGGCCACCAGATCCAGAACGCCCCGCAGCGTGGTTCCGGCTTTGAGCGCCCGCTGGGAGGCGGCCTGAATGACCGGGCCGTCGGCCGTGGGATCGGAAAACGGCACGCCGATTTCCAGAATATCCGCCCCCGATTTTTCCAGGCCCAAAATCAGTTCGCGCGTTGCCGCAAGCGACGGATCGCCCGCTGTCAGATAAACGATCAGCGCCTTTTCATTTTTGGCGCGCAGCTCTTCAAATTTTTTTCCAATTCGTCCCATATTATCCCTTTTCCTTTTATCATTCCCTCCTTTAGAAAAGGAGGGTTAGGGAGGATTTTAAAAAATCCCCCTAATTCCCCCTTTACAAAAGGGGGA
>JAQVQT010000279.1 GCA_028701435.1 Smithellaceae bacterium
CCCTTCATCATGGCCTCATAGTTCTTCATGCTGTCCCGGTAGGTGTTGTAGAAGATTTCCGTATCGTTGTAGCCCAGGGCTTTCAGATCGATATTCAGACCGATATACACGCCGAACAGGGAATTGGCGGGTTTCATCGCGTCGATTTTCTCCAGATATTTGGCCGGAAGATTTTCCCGACCGACGAGCTTGTCGGACAATTGATAGGGATCCGTGTTGGCGACAATATAGCGGGCCGTGTAGGTTTTGCCGTTCGCGGTCCGGACGCCGGTTGCCCGGCCGTTTTCCAGCAGTATCTTTGTGACCAGCGTGCCGGTCAGAACGGTTCCGCCCAGCTCGCGGATGCGGGCCGCATAACCGTCGGCCAGCGCCTGGGAGGTGCCCTTAATGTGCCACGCGCCGTCGCTCAGGTAGCTTTCGGTGGCCGCCATAAAGATCAGCGCCGATTCCTTTTCCACCGGAGCGCCGTAGAAAACCCATAACTGCGAAACCACCGCCTTGAGATCTTCATTTTTAAAGCAGGCATCCATCAGATCTTTCACCGTGCGGTCTTTCCATTTATAAAAGGTTCTCTGGCGGAGCGGAACCAGAATCTGCGTGAGCGTGCCGCCGACGCTGCCCTGACGGAAGAGGTCCCGCAGTTCCATGATATCCCCATAAAGGCTGGAGCAGAGAACATGGAATTTTTCTATGCCTTCCGATTCCTCCGGCCATTTCTTTTTCAGTTCGCTTTTGAACCCCGGCCAGTTCGGCGGAAGCGTGATGTCCACGCCGGGGAAAACCGACCGGTAGAAATGCGGAACTTCATAGAGCTCCACTTTTTTGTCGACGCCGGTGGCTTTGAGAAGCTGGTACAGGCCGCGGTTCATCTTTCCCGGGCCGCCGCCGGCCATTTCATGCAGCGCCGCGTCAAAGGTAAATTCTCCGCGGGTGAATTTGGTTGTGCTGCCGCCCACCACGAAGTGCTTTTCCAGAACCAGCACTTTTTGTCCCTTGACGGCCAGGTGCGCCGCCGCGGAAAGCCCGCCCATTCCGGCGCCGATGACGATCACGTCATAATCGGGTTTTGGTGCCGCCGGATTTTCGGCGGCGTAAAGACCGGTGTTGAAGATCAGAATGATCGGTAGAATCATCAACAAAAATACTTTGCGGATAAAATTTTGCCTCTTCATCGGAATCCTCCATGTAACGTGTTTGGGCTGAATCCTCCCATTAAATGAACAGCTTGTCAAGTTTGCCGATTTGGAGGGGTAGAAGTTTATGTTAAGTTTTAAGTATTAAGGGTTAAGTTTTAAGTATTAAGTTTTAATGGAAAAAAGAGAAAAAAGGTCATGGACGAGAGGCGATGGGTGCAGTTGTAGGGAACGCTCGCGAGCGTTCCGCGCGGTGGCATGGCGAGCCTGAAGGTACGCCCTACAAAAAAACTGGATTCCGGCTTTCGCTGGTATGACGAATAGGTGAGTTATGCAAAGCTCATCACACACTATCCAACACAGCGGGTCTAAAGACCCGCACTACCGGACGTGATGATTCGTGTTTGTGTTATGAGTCGGATACCGGTTTTCGGTGCATCACTTTTACGGCTTTCATTTGCCGGACTAAAAAGCTGTCGAGCTGATTGGCGAAGGCCTGGCGGTCTTTCTTGCTGAAGGCCGCCGGGCCGCCGGTGATCATGCCGTTATCCCGCAACTCACCCAGCAAATCCCGCATGGCCAGCCGGTCTTTGATGTTATGCTCCGTGTAGAGCATGCCGCGGGGATTCATCGCAAAAGCATTTTTGTCCACCACGCGATCGGCAAGCGGGATGTCGGCCGTGATGACAAGATCGCCCGGGCGCACGGATTGGGCGATGCGGTCATCGGCCACATCCGGTCCTTCGGGAACCAGGATCAAAGAAAGGTTGGGCAGTTTCTCCAGGTGCAACGGTTTATTGGCCACAAAGATCAGCGGAATATTCAAGCGTAAAGATGCTTTAATCAGAATGTCTCTGATTCCGTTCGGGAAAGCATCCGCGTCGACGAATATCTGCATGGAATCTTAATCCTATGCGCAGACGGGCGGACGGCGGTTTGCCCACGGCCTGGCCTTTTCGAGCTGGCCGGCCAGTCGAAACAGCGTACCTTCATCGCCGAACCGTCCGATGAAGTGGGTGCCCACCGGCAGTCCTTCGCTGTTCCAGAAAAGCGGGACCGACATGGCCGGTTGCCCGGTCGCGTTGCAGATCGGCGTGAAAACGGCATAGCGGGCCGACTCGGTAAACCCCGCGAGCGGGTCGTCCGGCTTCGGATCAAACGAGCCCAGCGGCGCCGGCGGCTTTGCCAGCGTCGGCGTCAGCAAAACGTCATATTGCTCAAAGAACGAGGCGACATCGCGGGAGACGCGTTGAATGGTCTGGACGGCGATCAGGTAATCGGCCGCGGTTGCGGCTTCGCTGCGTTCGTAAATTGCCCAGGTCAGGGGTTCGACCTGTGTTTTCGTCACCCCCAGCATCTTGACGATGGAGCCGATGCCGGCAAACCACAGGACGACGAAGGCGTGGGTCAGGGTTTTCCCGTCGAGGACGGGGGCCGCCTCCTCAACCGAATGGCCGAGCTCTTCACACAGTTTTGCCGCTTCTTGAACCGCGCGAACGCAGTCTTCATGTACCGGCTTGTCCGTGGGGGCATTGGCGGTGAAGGCGATGCGCAGCCGCCCCGGATCCGTTTCCGCTTCCCGCGCGAATGGCCG
>JAQVQT010000052.1 GCA_028701435.1 Smithellaceae bacterium
CATCCTCGGAAAGATCGATGCGCAGAGCATTCTGGCCGCGGGAAAAGCGTCCGCGAAGGGCGACATCAACATGATGGCGTCGAAGTGGCCCGTTCTGTTCGAAAAATACAAAGATCCCATGGCCGGCGCTGTTCAAGAACAGGAACTGCTGGTTCTCAAAAAGACCATATCGTTGAACGAGAAGTTTTCAACCGGCCCCATCATGGGCAAGTTCCTCAAGGGCCTGAAAGAGAAAAAAATATTTGCCAATCGATGCCCCGAGTGCGGCAGGCTGCAGCTGCCGCCGCGGGAAGTGTGCGCCGAGTGCCGCGTGCGCGCCGGTGAATTGGTGGAGGTCGGGCCCAAGGGTGAAGTCCGCTATATGGACATCATCTATTACGCCATGCCGGATCCGCTGACCGGTGTGGCCAGAGAAACCCCTTACGGGGGAGTCAACGTCCTCCTGGACGGCTGCAAAGGCAACGAGACCCTGCCGCATTTCATCAGGAAGGACCAGATCGAAAAGATTGAAATGGGCTGGAATGAAAAGAAAGGGACCCGCGTCCGCCCCGTCTGGGAGGAAAAACGGATCGGAGACATCTGGGACATTAAATACTTTGAGATTGATGAGTAAGGAGACGCGATATGACAACCAAAAAGACGGCAGGAGTCGAAGACAGCTATCAGATCGAAGGCAAAATGGCGCTCCCTTATTCTTACTTTGCCGGCCGGGTGGGCAGCAAATTCATTACGACCCTCCGGGATCAGAAGAAAATCATGGGAGTGAAATGCCCCACCTGCAATACGGTCTATGTGCCGCCGCGGCAGGTCTGCGACGTGGACTTTACCGATATTCGCGACGCGTGGGTTGAATTGGAAAGCACGGGCAGCGTGATGAATTTCACGGTGGTCCGCTATGAGGACAAGCATCTGCCGAGGAAGGTGCCGTTTGTCCTGGCCCTCATCAAGCTGGAGGGCGCCGGTACGCCGTTCATGCACATTCTGGAGGAGTGCAAAATCGAAGACGTCAAGATCGGAATGAAGGTCGAGGCGGTATTCGCGAAGGAAACGACCCATACCATCCTCGATATTGATCATTTCAAGCCCGCAGCTGAAAAGGCGTCGATTCATGAAGTGAACGCGCGCAGAAAACAATGGGTTCCGACCGATGAACCCGCCGAAGCATCAACCAGAAAAGGAGGGAAACCCGATATGTCCAAGCCCGTGATTATTACCGCGGCGCTCACCGGCGCCGCTACGATGAGAAATCAGAACCCATCCGTACCTTACAAACCGGAGGAATTCGCGGAAGAAGCCTACAAGTGCTGGAAAGCCGGCGCGGCGATGGTGCATGTGCACGCCCGGGAAGACGGGGGGATGGCCACTCATGAGCATGCGAGGATCAAGGCGACGTATGACGCCATCAAGGACAAGTGTCCGGAGCTCATCGTCTGTCTCAGCTCGGCGGTCGGCATGGGCAAAACCGCGGAGCAGCGGATCTCCCAGATCGTCTATGTCAAACCCGAGATGGCGTCGCTCAACACCAACACCATGAACTTCGGAATCGTGGACCGTAAAACCGGGAAGATCTTTATCGACTATGTCTTTGAAAACACCTTCGGCATGCTGCAGGACTTTGCCAAAGCTATGGAAGAAAACGGCGTGAAGCCGGAAATCGAGTGCTACGACATGGGCGGTCTGGACAATACCCTCATGATCGGCAAGCAGGGCATCTTCAGCGATCCGATGAACTTTAACTTCGTGTGGGGCGTCGCCGGGGGTCAGCAGTTCCGGACCGAATCCTTCATCGCCATGATGAACGCGCTTCCCCCGAAAGCCAACTTCACCACCTGCGGCGTCGGGACGGATCAATATCCCTGCATCATGCAGTCCTGCATCCTCGGCGGTCACATGAGGGTCGGCCTGGAGGACAACATCCGGATGCCGAACGGGGCGCTGGCCAAGGGGAGTTACGAGCAGGTGGAGGTGGCGGTGAATATCGCCAACTGTCTGGGGCGCCCGGTGGCCACCACGGATGAAGCTCGACTGATCATGGGGATTAAGAAGCGATAAACGGCAGGCGGCGCCGCCGATGCTGTCATCGGCAGCGCCGCCTCAGATTCATTCGGGAGACGATCAATGGAATTGTCGGAAAAAACCATGAACGATGTTTTTCGCAACCGCGTTCAAAAATACACAGACCGTCTGGCCGTTGAAAAGAAGATGAACGGCGTGTGGCACACCGCCACCTGGAACGAATACTACGAGCGGTCGCGCGCCGTCGGAATGGGACTGTATGCCCTGGGAATCAGGAAGGGGGACATGGTTTCCATCCTTTCTGAAAACCGGCTGGAATGGATTTACACCGACATGGGAGCGCTGGGAATCGGCGCCTGCGTCATCCCGGTCTATCCCACGCTGATCGCGGAAGAGATCGAGTACATCCTCAATAATTCCGAGTCGAAGGTCATTGTGACGGAAGACCGGGGTCAGCTTAAAAAAGTGCTGGCGGTTATCGACCGGTGCCCCGGCGTTGAAAAGATCGTCGTGATGGAGGAAAAAGACGCCCAGGGGCATCCCAGCGTTATGAGCTTTGCGGCCCTGATGGAATTGGGAAGAAAAAAGCATGCCGAAGACCCCTCCCTCTTTGAGAAGCTTTCCCGGGAAGTGACGGTCGATGACCTGGCCACCCTTGTTTATACATCCGGCACGACCGGATTGCCCAAAGGCGCCATGATCACCCATGGGAACGTTTTCTGGATTGTGAAATCCCTGGACGCGGTCCAGCCTCCGTTCGCCGACGATCAGGATGTTCTGGTGGCTTTTCTTCCCCTCTCCCACGTGTTTCAACGGATTCCGGGCCATTTCTACGCCATGCACCGCGGGATTACCATCTCCTATGCCCAGTCGATCGACACGCTTCTGGCGGACTTCGAAGAGAAGCGGCCGACCATGATTCTGGCCGTTCCGCGCGTGTGCGAAAAAGTGTATCAGAAGATCATCACCCAGGTGAAGGAACAGTCCCCCTTCAAGCAGAAGGTGTTCCATTGGGGTCAGGACGTCGGCAGCCGGATCAGCGAATTTCGCGAGAAACACGAACCCATTCCACTCGGTCTGAAATTAAAATACAAAATCGCCTATGCCGTCATCTTCAAAAAACTCCAGAACAAGCTGGGCGGGCGGCTGAAATGGATGACGGCCGCCGGCGCGCCCACGGCTCCGGAAATTATCCGGTTCTTCAACGCCGCCGGGATTACGGTCATTCAGGGATACGGCATGACCGAAACGACGGCGCCGGCGTCCATCCAGTCCCTGGCGGATTTCCGCATCGGCACGACCGGAAAGCCGATGCCCGGCCAGGAGATCAGGATCGCCGAAGACGGAGAGATTCTGATCAAGGGCGGCAATGTCATGAAGGGATACTGGAAACTGCCCGAGGAGACCGCAGCCGTTTTCACGCCGGACGGATATTTCATGTCGGGCGACATCGGAAAGTTCGATGAGAAAGGCAACCTCCTCATCACGGACCGCAAGAAGGACATCCTCATCACCTCCGGGGGTAAGAACATCGCTCCGCAGATGATCGAAGGGTTGTTCAAATCCGATCCGTTGTTTACCCAGTTCATCGTGATCGGTGAAGGGAAAAAATATCTGACCGGATTGTGCAACATCGATCTGGAGATTGCCGCCATGATCGCCGACGATGAAAAAATCCCCTACCGGAAGCCGGTGGATCTGCTGGACAATGACCGCTTTCTGGACATCGTCAAGAAGCATGTCGAGGAGCGCAACTCGCATCTGGCCAAGTATGAAACCATCAAGGATTACCGGATCATCAAAACCGAATTTTCACAGGCGGGCGGCGAGATGACGGCGACGCTCAAGCTGAAACGAAAGGTGATCTACGAAAAGTACCGGGATCTGATTGACGAAATGTACGGAAAAGAAGAGGTCGATGAACTGTACGGGAAAAAACAGTCCCGGGCGTGAACCGACAGACGGTGATTAAAAAACCTTAGTCAAGAAGGTGGAGAATGATGAATAAGGCAGTGGAATTGAAGCAGGGGCAGAATCAACTTTTCTCTGATCCGGATGCGGACAAAGCGAGGGAGTTTTTCCGCAATAAATCACGCGCCATGGTCAACAAAGTTACCACGGTGGACGATGCGGTGAAAAGACTGGTCAAAGACGGCGACTATATCGCCATCGGCGGATTCGGCGCCAACCGCATTCCGACGGCGGTTTTGCATGAAATTTGCCGCCAGGGAAAGAAAAATCTGGCGTTTGCCGGCCATACCGCCACGCACGACATGCAGATTCTGGTCGGCGGGGAGTGCATTGACCGCCTGGATATCGCCTACGTCATCGGGTTGGAGGCGCGGGGTCTCTCCCCCAACGCGCGCCGCGCGGTGGAGAGCGGGAAGATCAAGCTCACGGAATGGACGAACGCGACCCTTTCCTGGAGGCTCAAGGCCGCGGCCATGGGGCTTTCCTACCTTCCGGCGCGCAACATCATGGGGACCGATACGTTCCGATACAGCGCGGCCAAGGAAATCCTCTGCCCGTTTACCGGACAGAAGTTTGCCGCCTTTCCAGCCCTGTATCCGGATTTTGCCGCCATTCATGTCCACGAGTGCGATGTTTACGGAAACGCGCATGTCTTTGGATCGACCGTGTCGGATCAGGATCTGGCCAAAGCGTCCAAACGCGTCGTGATCACCACGGAGCGGATCATCTCCAACGATGAGATCCGGCGGCAGCCGACCACAACGTTCATTCCGTTCTGGTGTGTCGATGCGGTCGTGGAAGTGCCCTACGGAAGCTATCCCGGAAATATGCCCTACGAATATTTTTCGGACGAGGAGCATATTCGGCAGTGGCTCAAAATCGAGCGGGATCCCGAAGAATTCAGAAAATTTTTCAAAAACCAGATTCTGGATACGAAGAATTTCTACGAATACCTGGAGCTCAACGGGGGCATTGCGAGAATGCTGAAGCTGCGCGCCATTGAGCATCTGACGCATAATCGATAAGGAGGAGCAATATGGCGGATTATAATGCAATGGAACTGATGATCTGCGTGGCCGCGCGAAACCTGGAGAACGGCGCCACCGTTGTCGTGGGAACGGGCGCGCCCTGCGCCGCGGCGATGCTGTCGCAAAAGACGCATTCGCCCAATCTCACCATCATGTTTGAAGCCGGCGGCGTCGCGCCGATTCTGCCGTCCATGCCGATCTCGGTGGGGGACTCGCGGACGTTCCACAAGGCCGTTCTGGCCAGCTCCATGCCGGATATCATGGAGACTTGTCAGCGCGGCATGGTGGACTACACCTTTCTGGGCGGCGCGCAGATCGACATGTACGGGAACATCAATTCCACCATGATCGGCACCAATCACGCGAAGCCGAAAGTGCGGTTCCCGGGGTCCGGCGGCGCCAACGATCTGGCTTCCCTGTGCTGGCGGACCATGGTGATGACGCCGCAGGATTCCAAACGCTTCACGGATAAGATCGATTTCATTACGTCCCCGGGATATCTGAGCGGCGGGAATTCGCGCTATGAGGCGGGGCTTCCCAAGGGGACCGGCCCCTACCGGATCATCACCAATATGGCGATCATGGGCTTTGACGACACGTCCAAGCGAATGAAGGTGCTGAACATCAACCCCGGATACAACCGGACGGATATCCAGGACAACTGCGGCTTTGAACTTCTCTGGGCCGACCGGATTACGGAGACGGAGCCGCCCCATGAAGACGAACTGCGGATTCTTCGCGAGGAAGTGGATCCGCACCGGTATATTATAGGAAGATAGACCCATTCATCTGCTCCTCCCGCGGCGCTTGCGGGGGTGGCGCAACCCCTAGGAGAAAAATCATGTCCGATCAATTTCAAGGCATTGAGCCGATGGTTTACCAAAGCCAGATCAACGTTCCCTATTCCTGGTGGGCGGGCGATACGGCGACCCGGTTTTTTGTGACGCTGCGCGATGAAAAGAAAATCACCGCGACAAAATGCGGCGACTGCGGAAAGGTATTGCTGCCTCCGCGAAAGATTTGTCCGCGCTGCTTCACCGAAAACATGGAATGGGTGAACGTGTCCGACGAAGGGACCCTGCTCACGTTTGCCGTGGCGAGGCGGCCGTTTGCCGCCATTCCCGCGGATAAAAAGGTTCCGGTGATCTGGGGGCTGATTCAACTCGACGGCGCCGATACCGCCCTTTTGCATTATCTGGACGGCGTCCGGCCCGAGGAAGTGAGCATCGGCATGCGCGTCCGGGCGGTTTACGCCGAGGCGCGAAAAGGAACCATCCGCGACATTTCGCATTTCAAACCGGTCAAATAGGGAAGGAGCCACAGCTATGGACAGAGCAGCGATCATCGGCGTCGGAATGACGAAAATTGAAAAAAGAAAAATCAGACAGACCTTTGCCGACATGGCGTGGGAGGCCGTGAACAAAGCGCTCACCGACGCGGGAATGACCATGGACGACATCGACAACGTGGTGACCACCTCCAGCGACTTCTGGGACGGCCGGACGATTTCCTGCATGGCAGTTGGAGACGCCAGTGGCGCGGCCCACAAAAACATTTCCTGCGTCGAGGGCGACGGCACCTACGGCGCTTTTTACGGCATGACGAGGGCGCTTTCCGGTTCCTACCGGACCACCCTGGTGACGGGGCATACGAAAGGTTCCGAGAGTGTGTCGAGTCTCATTACCAACGCAGCCTTTGATCCCATCTACGAGCGGAGTCTGGGCATGGATATGATCACCGCCTGCGCGATGCAGGCGCGTTCCTACATGCACCGCACGAAAACGACCTCCGAACAGTTGGCCCTGGTTTCTGTGAAGAACCACGGCAACGCGCTTAAAAACCCGCTGGCGCAGCTTCCTCTGAACCTTACCGTTTCGGACGTTCTGGCCTCTGAAATGGTGGCGGATCCGCTTCACAAACTGGACTGCTCTCCGGTATCCGACGGATGCGCGGCAGTCATTATCGCCCACGAATCGGTGGCGGCGAAGTTTCGGCAGAAGCCGGTCTGGGTGCGCGGCGTGTCCTTCTGCGCGGACAGTTTCTTTTTTGGAGACCGGGACCTCTCCCGCGCCGGTTCGCTTGCCCAGGCGGCAAAGAAGGCCTACGCGATGGCCGGCATCCACGACCCGAAAAAAGAAATCGATGTCGCGGAAGTCTCCGACGCTTTTACGTATCAGGAGCTTCTGTGGCTGGAGGAAATGGGGCTTGCCGACGACGCGGCGGCGGGAAAACAGCTGGAGCGGGGAGACTTCAACCTCGACGGCCCGCTGCCGGTGAACGCCTCCGGCGGACTGCTTTCCGGACATCCCGTCATCGCCGCCGGCCTCTACAGCATGGCTGCGGTGGTCCGGCAGATTCGGGGAGACGCGGGCGGTTTTCAGGTGAAAAAAGCGAAAACCGGCCTGGTGCAAGGTGTCAACGGGCTGGGCGGCCAGTCCCACTGTGTGTGGATTCTGGACAAGGACAAGTAGGAGGATAAACCATGGCGAAACGAGTTGCAATTGTAGGAACCGGACAGACCTTCCATAAGAGCCATCGCCCCGACGTCAACGGACAGGAGCTGATCCATGAGGCCGTCGCGAGAGCGCTGTCGGACGCCGACCTGAAGCTGAAGGACATCGATGCCATCGTCATCGGAAACATGGACCATTTTGAAGGGATCAACTACGTGGACTGCTGGAGCGTGGACGGTTCCGGCGGAACGATGAAGCCCATTATCAAGCTGACCACCGGCGGAACCACCGGATGCACCGTCGCCATCGGCGGGTACCATCTGGTCGCTTCGGGAATGTTTGACCGGGTCCTGATCATCGGCTGGGAAAAGAATTCCGAATCGGACACGACCGGCGCCATCACCACGGCGTTTGATCCCATCTGGGACCGCCTGGTCTTCGCCGGCGCGATTTCCGGTCTGGCGGCGGAGGCGCAGGCCTACATGGCCCGCTACGGCGCGACGGACCGCGACGGCGCCCGGGTGAGCGTGCGCGACCGGAAGCACGCGATGAACAACCCCCACGCGCAGCTCAGAAAGGAAGTGAGCCTGGAAGAAGTGCTGGCTTCCCCGATGCTGGCGGACCCGATCCATCTTTTGGACGTTTGTCCCCGGTCGGACGGCGCGTGCGCGGTCATCATGGCCAGTGAAGAGGTCGCGGAAAAGATTTGCCCGACACCGGACTGGATCTGGGGGACGGCGGCGCGGCATTCCTACAGCTACCTGGGCGACGCGGATTACGGCCGCCTGACCAGCATGCGCGAGGGATCGCAGGAGCTCTGGAAGAAGGCGGGCATCAAAGAACCGCGCAAGGAGCTGGATGTCATCGAGATGTACCAGCCCTATTCGTTCGGCGGCTTGATCTGGATTGAGGACATGGGCCTGGTGGGGCCGGGCGAAGCGCCCCGGTATATCTGGGACGGCAACACCGATATGGGCGGCGAGCTGCCGATCAACCCGTCGGGCGGCGTGATCTCCTGCAATCCCATCGGGGCGACCGGGCTGATCCGGTGCGCGGAAGCGGCCATGCAGGTGATGGGCAAAGCCGAAGGCCGGCAGGTTCCGGACGTCAACTTTGCCTTCAGCAGCGGCTTCGGCGGCTGCTGGTGGACCGATATGATTCTGCACGGAAAGAAAAAACCGGCCTGAAGCAACAAGGAGGAACAAGCATGGCGGAAAAAGAAAATATCATTATCGAATCGGGCGATGCGGTGCAGCCCTTCGCGTATTCCGTGGGCATGCACGGAAGCAAGTTTTTTGCGGAGATTCGGGACCATCAGCGGTTTCTGGGGATCAAGTGTTCCAGGTGCGGGAAGGTGTACATTCCGCCGCGCGGCGTCTGCGGAGACTGCTTTGCCGAGATGAACGACTGGGTCGAAGTCGGTCCGAAAGGGGTGATCGGCACCTTTACGATTCTTCGCTACGCGTTTATCGACCCGGAGACGGGCGTTCAGAAGCCGGTCCCTTATGGCTACGGTTTTATCAAGTTTGACGGCGCCGATACCCTGTTTCAGCACTACATCAACATTGAGGATGAAGCGAAGATTCGGGTGGGCGCCCGCGTGGAGCCGGTTTGGGCCAAACACCGGAAAGGCAGCATTCGGGATATTGAGTATTTTAAAGTCATCGACTGATGTTCACAAAGGAGTCGCCGACGGTTCAGATCAATCCATGTAAGCGGATTCTGAAGATGCCGGGGGCTTTGTGCGGGGGAATCAGCACCGGCAGCGATAAAATCCGCAGCGGCTACGGCAACGGGGACTGCCTTTACTTTGACCTGGAGCACCTGGTCTTCGCCGTGGCGGACGGCACGGAGCGCTTTCCCTGGGCATCCCGGGATCTTTTGCAGCGGTTGTCGGAGAGTCTTTCGCGATCCGGATCCCCGGAAACGGTCAGCGGCTGGAAGGACATGATGAACACGGAGATCTACGCCGGACAAAAGTATCAGCACAAGACGACCTTCAGCGCCGTCGCCCTTCGCCGTGAAGGAGAAGACGTTTTTCTGATCATCGCGAACGGAGGCGACAGCGTCGTAACGGTCATGGACGGCCTTACGGGAAAGATTCGCCGTCAGACGGGGCGCAACATGGATTTTGCGGGAAGAAGCAGGCAGATTGTGGATGTGACGGAGCACCGGGTGTCGGACCCCAACCACCGGGTGCTTCTTTCCACGGACGGGTTCGATGATGTATGGCGCTACTATCTGCGCCAGTCGCCCGCCGGCACCACGCGCGGCGTTCTCGAAAGGATTGGGCTGGACGGCATCGGCGAGGTGATTTCCGGGATTCTGGAAGAGCACCGGGACCGTTTTGAGTATGACGATGTCGGCTTTATTCTTCTGGATCCGGGCGCGGTAGAGCGCGTGAAGGGAAAAGCTCTGATCATGGGAGGAACGAGGCCTTTTGAAGAAAAACGCTACCGGCTGCAATATACACCGGAGGCGTATGACCGTTGGATCCCCGATGCCGAGTGGGCCGGACAGGAGGAAATGCTTGCCGGAGCTGGAATCCATGTGCTGAGTGCGGGGCGGTGTTGAAAAACTTTGTAGCGCAACAACCTACCAGGAAAGCGTTGCTGAAGAGATGAATGAACGGAACAAACATGATTTATTGAATATGAGACGCGCCCAGTTGACTGCGGCGGCTTACAAGGTGGTTGCGCAGAAGGGGTATAACGACTTCACCATCAAGGATATTGCCGAGGAAGCCGGTCTTTCCACGGGCCTGGTCCACTACTACTTCAAAAACAAGGAAGACCTTCTTTTCAAGCTGCTCAAGGAGATGAACGCCAATCTACGGGACAGCCTGAAAAAGGCGTTGGGCGAGCTCACCGAGCCCAGGGACAAGTTGGTGGCCTTCTGTGAAGAAGCCTTCGCGCTGGTGGACAGGGAAAAGGCTTATTTTTACGTGCTCATCGATTTCTGGGCGCAGATCAATCATGACGCCAGGATTCGCCAGGCGAACGTCAAACTTTTTCAGAGCTACCGCGCCGAGATCGCGGCGATCATTCAGGAAGGAGTGGCCAAAGGTGTTTTTACGGTGGAGGACGTGAACCTGACGTCCGTAATCATCATTGCCCTCATTCAGGGAACCATCATCCAGTATGCGATTGACAGCGAGGGGTTCAATTACAGTGAGACCAAGGAGAAGATCAAGGAGCAGATTCTCTCCAGAATTGTCAACGGAAAATAATGCATTAAAGGAGGCATTCATGGAATTCGGTTTTACGGAAGAACAATTAATGTTCAGAGATTCGGTCTATAAGTTCGCAAAAAAAGAAATTGTGCCGCTGGTCGAGGAGGCGGATCTCAAAAGCGAGTTCTCCATGGAGGTGTGGCGAAAACTGGGTGAGATGGGCATCCTGGGTCTTCCGTTTCCGGAAGAACTGGGCGGATCGGGCGCCAGTGTCGAGACCTGCTGCCTGGCCGGCGAAGCCCTGGGCCACGCCGGCGTCGATCAGGGACATC
>JAQVQT010000280.1 GCA_028701435.1 Smithellaceae bacterium
TCTTCTTTCTTTTTCTTTGGTTTCTTCGCGGCTTCTCCTTCGGCCGAAGCAGCCTTCTTTTTGGGTTCCTTTTCTGCCGATGCGGCTTTCTTCTTCGCTTTGCCTTCTTTTTCCGGCGCGGCCGGGGCTTCCTTGGGCGCGTCTTTTTCCGCCAGTTTCTTGGCCTTGGCCTGCTTTAATGCTTCAACTTTTGCAATGTTTTTATCAAAAGCGGCAATGCGGATGTCCGTTTCACGAATTTGCGATCTCAGATTTTTTACCATAGGGTCTTTTTCTTTGGCGGCCCCGAGCGCTTCCAGTTTCTGAAGCCGAAGCTCCAGTTTCTTTTCCAGTATCCGGCGCTGCTCCATTCTGACTTCCCTGCTTTTTGATGCCATCTTATCCTCCCTTGAAAATAGACAAATAATCTCGAATTGCCGGGGAAAGTAGCAATATTTTCATCAGAAAGCCACCATTTTTTAAAGAACCGCCGCTGCTTGTATCTCTTCCCGTCCCGGTTATTTCCTCCGCAGCAGGCCGATGGTTTCAATATGCTCGGTTTGCGAAAACATATCGAGGGGTTGCAGACTCGTGAGGACATATCCGTGTTCGTTTAAATATTTCACATCGCGCGCCTGCGTTGCCGGATTGCAGGAAACATAAATAATATCCTGGCATTGCACCCTGCAAATGGCGTCCAGCGCCTTTGGGTCCATGCCGGCGCGCGGAGGATCCAGCACAATGAGGTCAACCACATCCTGCCTTTGGGCCATGCGGCTTACGTGCTCCCCGATGTCGGCGCAGATGAATTCCGCGTTTTTGATTCCGTTTCTTTCGGCATTTTCCCGCGCGTACTGAACGGACTTCTCATGAATTTCAACGCCCATCAGCCGTTCGGCGCTTTGCGCCAGAAAGATGGAAAAAAGGCCCGACCCGCAGCAGGCATCCAGGATGGACGCCCTTTTTTCCAGGCCGGCCAGGCGGCACACTTCGTCCACCATGGCGTCCGTCAGATATAAATTGGCCTGAAAAAATCCCGAGCGCGGAACAAGAAATTCCCGACCCTTCACGATTCTCACCATCGCATCGCCCTTACAGCCGTGCGGATTCGACCAAAAAATCAGATCGCTGCCGTTTGGTTCGATACACTCCCGCGATCTTGCCTCGATGATCTGCTGATTGATCGATTCATCCATAATCTCGCAGCGTTCAATATCCACAAGCCTGCCGCCTGTGATGTCCATAAATCCCAGACGAAAACCCTTGCGCGATTTGGCCGCGTGCAGTTCGGCCTTGCCCCGGTAGGCATAGACGCGCGGCGACGCGATGACTTCTTCCACCGGCGGATTCGGCAATTTGCCGATTTTTAAAAAGGCCTCCCGCACCTGGTCCTCTTTGATGTTCAACTGATAATGGTAAGCGATGTGCTGATAGGAGCAGCCGCCGCACCGGCTGAAGTAACGGCAGAGCGGCTCCGTTCTCTGCGGCGAGGGCTCTACGAGTCCCAGCAGACGCCCCCGGGCAAAATTTTTTCTGCGCTCGACGATTTCAATATCCGCAACGTCCCCCGCGGCGGTGAACGGCACAAAAATCACCAGACCGTCTGCCCGACCGACGCCGGAGCCGCCAAAGGCCACGGATTGAATGTTCAAACGGCAGCGTTCTCCGATGCTCATGATCCTCCTGACGTCCGGCACTATCCTATATTGCGGCACGGGAGTCAACCGGGCGGGCGCATTTTTCTTTACAACTCATTTTTTTGTTGTTAAGGATTTCCCCTACGAAAACGATAAGGAACGCCCATGTCCGCTCAAAGAAATTCCATTCTCTGCCCGAACTGCCGCAAGCTGATCAGCCTTGATGAGCCGGCCTGCCCCTACTGCGGACTGGTGCGTCCCGGCCTGCACGAAACGGCCGGAAAACTGCAAAACATTTTTTTCGCGTTTGAACCGGTGCAGACGATCCTGTACGTGAACATCGCTTTTTTCGTCCTGGCGCTGCTCTTGGACCTGCGGGGCATCTTTACGGGAGGCAGCCCTCTGGCGTTTCTTTCCCCTTCCAATCAGAGCCTGCTCGCGCTCGGAGCCAGCGGCGCCATTCCCGTCATTTATTACCACAACTTCTGGAGCGTCGTTTCCGCCTCCTTCCTGCACGGGGGCATCCTGCACATTGTTTTCAACATGATGGCGCTCTACCAGCTCGGCCCTTTCGTGCTTCGTGAATTCGGGCTTCACCGTTTCGTGAGCATTTACATCCTGACCGGCATCGCCGGTTTTGCCGTTTCGGTGCTGGCGGGCGTTCAGTTTACCATCGGCGCATCCGCTTCCATCTGCGGGCTGATCGGCGCAATCATTTATTTCGGGAAAAGCCGCGGTGGCTCTTACGGAGAGGATATTTTCAAACAGGCGCTGGGCTGGGTCGTCGGACTGATCATCTTCGGATTTCTTTTCAGCGGCATCAATAACTGGGCGCACGGCGGCGGACTTCTTTCGGGCCTGCTTTTGTCCTACGCCATGGGCTATAACGACCAGAAGCCGGAGAGCGCCTGGAGTAAAATTCTTGCATACGCCTGTGTGATGATCACCGTGGCCGTTTTGCTCTGGGCGGCCGGATCGTCCGTTTATTACAAATTCTTAACGTGAGTTGAACGCGCCATGTCCCCTGCTTCATCAGACAGACGTGGCCAAACGCCAGGAGGGAATTTCATGAAAAGAAATCTTTGCGCGCTGATCGTTTTGGTTTT
>JAQVQT010000053.1 GCA_028701435.1 Smithellaceae bacterium
CGTGCTGATTGCCGCCGTTCCGCCGGCCGTCGCGGTCATTCCCTTTACCGTCATTCTCAAAGGCGATCTTTCCTGGACGCTGTCGGGGACGGTGGCCTCATATCTGGCGGCCCTGCTGATCATGCCTCTGATGTTTCTGATCTGGATCGGGACGGCGTTTGCCGATCCGTACAAACTGATTCGGATCATGCTGCTTTTGATCGTTTTGCCTTTGATCTTGTCCCGATTGATTCTTTACTGGAACTGGCAGGATCGGATCGAGCCGTTTCGCGGCCTGTTGACGGATTGGGGATTTTTTGTCGTTTTGTATTCCATGATCGGCATCAACCGGGATCTGATCTTTTCGCAACCGATGATGATTGCGCCGGTCGCGCTGGTGGTTTTGGCTTCCACGTTCGGTCTGGGGTTTGTGGTGGAGAAGGCCGGTGTTTTTCTGAAGAAGGATCCCCGGCGCATCGTCAGCCTGATCCTTCTGGGTACGCTCAAAAATCAGGGAATCGCCGGCGGCCTTGCCATTGCGCTGTTTGAGAAGGAGGCGGCCCTGCCTTCGGCCGTGTACAGCGTCTTCATGATCGTTTATATCCTGTGGCTGGACCTGCGCCATCAGAAACGAACGCGCCGCCTGACGGCATAGTCTGCCGTAGGCGGGGCGTCTCTATCGGCGCGGCTGATAGTGGACCAGCACGGCTTTCAAAAGCGACGCACTGTGACCCAGTTGCCCGAAGGCTTCCTCTTTCGTCAACGTGCGGTTTTCCGCGCGCAGCCGATACCCCAGGCGGCGGCTGAGATTGGCGATTCGGGCGATTTCCCGCGCCAGGTCCGCCTCGAAATCTTCCGCGCTTAACCGGATCTCGTACATTTGGGCGGTAATCTTGTCCATTTCGTTCCAGATGGTATTCTCCACGACGCCGTCGGTGGCGCTGTGCCATGTCTTGTTGTAGTCATCGTATGGAACGTTGTGCAGCGGCTGAGACAGGTCGCCGATGTAGTGCGCGCAGTAGTCAAGATGGTATTCGGCGTACTTGCCCGACTGGACGGTCTTGTCGTAGGCCCTGAGCGACGCGATAATCGCCCCGTACACATGGCCTTCGGAATCCATCAACTTGTTCCTCTGATTGTAACGCCCGACCTGATCCATCACCATCCGGACGGTGACTTCCGCTTCCGCGTTGTTGTTGTACCAGTGATTGTACTCTTCGATGTTGCCGGCCTTGATCTTGGCCAGATCGGGGCCCGCCGCGTTGTACCAGGACGTGCGCCCGGCGGCTTTGGCGATCATCAGGTGCGTCTTGTCGTGCCAGGCCCATGCCTGTGCGGCAAAAAACAGCAGAGCGAAAACAATGAGGATTTTGAAGAAGAGCCGTTTCATGGGAGTTCTTTTCCTTGCCTAATGTTTATTTCATCCGGCTGAACATGACGCTGCCGACGATGAGCATGACCGAGGCAAAAAGGGTGATGATTCCCAGATCGACCCAGAATGGATAACGGTTCATCCCCAGCAGCGCTCCGCGGACGCCGTCCACCGTATAGCTCAGCGGGTTGAGTTTGACAAGGCCCGTCAGCCAGGAGGGCAGTCTTTCATCCAGCGGAAAAAGCGCGCCGGACAGGAAGAAGAGGGGGAACACCAGAAAGGCGGAAATAACCTGAAACCCTTCCAGACTTTCCAGAAGCGATCCCAGGGCCAGGCCCAGCGACACCAGCGCAATGGACGTGACCAGCAGAATCAAGAGCGCCTGCGGTATGCCCCGAAGATCCACGGCGGGGAACAAAAAAGAAAAAGAAAAAAGGATGATCACTTGCAGAAGCACGTCGGTGCAGCCGCCGAGAACTTTACCGAAAAAGATGCTGATGCGCGCCACGGGGGCGACGAGGACGGCCTTGAGAACGTCCAACTTGCGGTCCCAGACAATATACAGTCCGAAAAAAACAGAGCCGAAAATGACCGACATGGTCAGAATGCCGGGGTAAATATAGTCGCGGTAATGGACGTTTTCCACGGAGAGGCTTGCGCCGATGCCGCTGCCGAAGAGGAAAAGCCAGATCAGCGGCTGAACAATGCTGGATATGATCCGGCTTTTTTCCCGCCAAAAGACCTTGAATTCCCGCCACCAGACGGCGGATATGCCCATCAGCTCTCTTTGCAGAAGCCGGGAAGGATTCATCGTTTCATCTCCCTCTCTGCTGGTGCCGGGCCACGGTTTCCACCCAGCTTTCACCGCGGGCCGCGTCGTCCTCGCGGATGTCGCGGCCGGTGAGTTTCATGAAGACATCGTTTAAGGTCGGTTTTCTCATTTCCACGCTTTTTACCCCGGAGATCAGCGGCAGCAGTTGTGCAAGATGCAGGTGCGCTGATTTCATGGTCGCTTCCATGACGCCGTCAACCATCCTGACCGAGGATACATAAGAAAGCGACCGGATGCGATCCAGAGGAGGCGATTCCGCGCTGACGGCTACGATGTCTCCTCCCAGGGAATCGATCATGTTTTGCGGCGTGTCCAGAGCGATGATTTTTCCCTGGTCAATGATGCCGACGCGGCCGCACACCTGCTGGGCTTCTTCCATGTAGTGCGTGGTGAGGACCACGGTGGTGTTTTCTTTTCGCGCCGTCTGGCGGATGTATTCCCAGACGCGGGCGCGCGTCTGCGGGTCCAGGCCCAGTGTCGGTTCGTCCAGAAACAACACGGCCGGGCGGTGCAGAAGGCCTCGCGCCAGCTCGAGCCTTCGCCGCATGCCGCCGGAATAGGTCCGGGTCAGATCGTCGGCCCGGTCCTTCAGATCGACCAGCGCCAGCATTTCATCAATCCAGAGGCCGCGCACGCCCGCCGGTATCCCGTAAAGGCGCGCGTGAAGCTGAAGGTTTTCCCGGCCGGTGAGAATCGTGTCCAGCGTCGGGTCCTGAAAGACGATGCCGACGTTTCGCCGCACCTGCGTCGGCGACGCCGCGACATCAAAGCCCGCGACGACGCCGCGGCCGGAGGTGGGGCGGATGATGGTGCAGAGCATTCCGATGGTGGTGGTTTTTCCGGCGCCGTTCGGGCCCAGCAGTCCGAAGATTTCTCCCTGCTCAATCGACAGATCGATGCCGCGGACAGCCTGGATCTTGCCGAAGGTTTTCGTCAGGGATCGGGTTTCGATAACGGCCATATCGTTAGGGTTCCGGAGATTTTTCTTTACGCATCATTTTATCCATTTCAGAATCAGCCGCATCATTCTGCCCCGGTAAGGCTTGGCGATATCCACGATATCCGTCCGGTTGTAGCTGCGCAGGATGCTTTTGGTGTGGGAAAACGTTTCAAAACTGTATTTGCCGTGGTAGCGGCCCAGACCGCTGGGCCCCACGCCGCCGAACGGCAGGTGATGGGACACGATGTGCATGATGGTGTTGTTGACGGCTCCGCCGCCGAACGAGGTTTCCCGAATGATCTTTCTGCGGACGGCCTTGTCGTTGACAAACATATACAAGGCAAGCGGCTTGGGCCTTTCGTTGATCCGGCGAATCGCGTCGTCCAGATCGGAATATGGAAGGACCGGAAGCAGCGGGCCGAAGATTTCATCCTGCATGACGGGATCGTTCCAGTCCGCCGGGCTCAGCACGGTGGGCTCGATGTAGCGTGAGGCGGCGTCGGTTTTGCCGCCGTACACCACCTTGTTTTTGTCCAGAAGCGCCGTCAGGCGTTCAAAGTGCCGTTCGTTGATGATCCGGCAGTAGCGCGGATGCGTTGAAGCGTCCCGGCCGTAAAATTTTTCGATCACTTTCGCCAGTTCTTCCAAAAAGGCGTCCCGAATGGATTCGTGCGCCAGAACATAATCCGGCGCGATGCAGGTCTGCCCCGCATTGAGAAATTTTCCCCAGCTGATCCGGCTCGCCGCTGTTTGAAGATTTGCCGTCTGGTGAACCATGGCGGGGCTTTTGCCGCCCAGCTCCAGCGTCAGCGGGGTCAGGTTTTTGGCTGCCGCCGCCATGACCGACTTCCCGACGGGAACGCTGCCCGTAAAAAAGATATAATCGACGGGCAATTCCAGAAGCGCCTTCGTTTCGGGAGCTCCCCCCTGAACGACGCAAATGTATTCCGGGGGAAACGCGGCGCGGATGATTTTTTCCAGGATGGCCGCTGTGTGCGGCGAAATTTCCGAAGGTTTCAAAATCGCCGTGTTGCCCGCGGCGATCGCGCCGACCAGCGGCAGGATCAAAAGCTGAAAAGGATAATTCCAGGGCGCGATGATCAGCGCCACGCCGTAGGGCTCTTTATAAATATAGCTTTTGGACGGTCTCATGAAAAACGGGGTCTGGACCTTCTCCCGCGCCGCCCAGTCGCTCACATTTCCAATCGCCAGTTTGATTTCGGTGTACACGCCGGAAATTTCCGTTGCGTAGGCATCGGTGGCCTCCTTGCGCAGATCTTCATACACGGCGGCGAGAATTTCCTTTTCATGATCGCTGATGACCGCTTTAAGCTTTTTCAGCGAAGCTATGCGAAAGGGAATGCTTCGGGTTTCCCCCGATCGGAAAAAGACCTTTTGTGACTGAAATAACTTGTTCATCGCGGATGGTTCCATTCCTGCGCCTCCCGGGAATGATGTGGAAGATCTGAAAACACCTCACTGTCCATGCGGATGAACTATAAGCGCATGGCGTCTGCGTGTCAAGCGAAAGCCCCATACTCCTCTCGCATCGCTCGTTGCTTCTTGATCGTCAGTTTGGCATTGACATCCGGCGGTGTTTTGCCTACAGTCCATGCTGCAAAACGGGGAACCGTTATTTCAAAAAAACCAACGGAGGAAAGTGAGCCATGGGGGAGCTGACCGTCGAACGCAAGGGCAATGTAGAGGTCGTCACACTGAACCGCCCGGAGGTCATGAACGCGCTGACATTCGACATGGTGCAGGGACTGGGAGATCTCTTTGAGGCGGCGCAGGCCGACGACGATATCCGTGCGCTTGTCCTGACCGGCGCCGGAAAAGCGTTTTCCACCGGCGCCGATCTCACCGGAAAGGGCAGCGCCAGGAAAGACGCCCATACGCCCCTGGGCATGCGCATCTCCACGTTCGGCTACTCGCGGATGGTGAACGCCATCTGGTCGCTGGAAAAGCCTGTGGTATGCGCCGTCAACGGCACCGCGGCGGGCGCCAGCTGCAATCTGGCCCTGTCCTGCGATTTGGTCCTGGCCGCCGACACGGCAAAGTTTATTCAGGTGTTTGTGCGGCGGGGGCTGATCCCCGACGGAGGCGGCACCTACTTCCTGCCCCGGCTGGTGGGGCTTCCCAGGGCGAAGCAGCTCATGCTGCTGGGCGAGGATTTGCCCGCTTCCAGGGCGCTGGAATGGGGACTCATATACAGCGTTGTGCCCGCGGACAAACTGATGGATGAAGCCATGGAGATGGCCGAGCGGCTCGCCGCCGGACCCACCCGGGCGATCGGCATGATCAAGAGCATGCTGAACCGGTCGCTGGAGTCCGACCTCGCGGCGGCGCTGGAGCGCGAGGCCTCGCTGCAGGGGATCGCCGCAGGAACCGGCGACTTCATCGAGGGCGTCATGTCTTTTCTGGAGAAGCGTCCGCCCGCATTCAAGGGCCGTTGACTTCGGGCGGTCTTCCACACGGTTGCCATATGAAAAAAGCGGATATCGATTCGATCCTGAAAGAAAACCAATTCCTCAAAAAAAGAAATCAGGAGCTGGAGAATCTTCTCAAGAAGAAGGTGCCGGGCCCGGCTCCCGTCCCTCAGGAACAAATCTACCGATCCCTGCTTCACCTGTGTCCCGCCTCCCTGATCGTGAGCAGTCTGGACGACGGCGTCATCTATGATGTCAGTGACCGGTTTTGCCGCGAGTCCGGGCTTTCAAGGGAAGAAGCGATCGGACGGTCAACCGTGGAGCTGGGATTGTGGGTGACGCCCGATGTGGAGCGGAAAAAATTCCGGGACCTTCTTCTGCGCGACGGTCAGTGTCTGAATCAGGAATTCCGTTATCAAAGAAGAAATGGAAACGTGATCACCTGCCTGACGTCCGCGGTCCTGATCACACTCCAAAACCGGCGCTTCGTGGTCGTGCTGGTGATGGACATCACGGACCGGAAGCAGGCGGAGGAGGCCCGGCAGGAAATCGAGAGCCCGTATCGGTTCCTTTCGGATTTTATGACCGATATCGCGTGGATCACGGACGTGAAGCTGCAAACCCTCTATATCACTCCCTCCATCACGAAATTGCTGGGCTTTACCCCCGACGAGCGAAGTCGGCAGTCTCTGGATCAGAAAATGACGCCGGATTCCGCATCCCGCGTGCGGGAATCTTTTGCCAGAGTACTTGCCGTCGAAAAACAGGGAAAGCTCGTCGCCGAAAAGCCGGCGACCCTGCTGCTGGAATATTACCACAAGGACGGCACGACCCGGTGGATGGAAACCATTGTCCGGGGGTTTCACAATGCCCGCGGGGAGTTGAACATGATTCACGGCGTGTCTCGGGATGTGACCGAACGCAAGCGGCTGCAGGACGAACTGCAGCAGGAAGAGATTTTTCTCCGGTCGGTGATCGACAGTCTGCCGGGCGTGTTCTGCATTGTGGATCAGCGGGGCCGATATCTGATCTGGAACAGAAATTATGCGCAAGTCACCGGTTTTTCGGCTGATGAAATCCGGTCGATGACGGTGATGGACCGAACCCCTGCGCCGGCTCGAAAAGTCGTGTCGGAAAAGATGCGTTATGCTTTCGCACATGAAACGGTTTCCGAGGAATACGGCCTGGTTTGCAAAGGCGGTATCGTCAAGGATTATATCATCAGCACCTGCCGGATCAACTATCGCGGGAAACCCTGCCTGCTGGTCAACGGCATTGACATGACCCCGCAGAAGGAGGCTCAGGACGCCCTCAAGCAATTTGCCCGGGAGCTTGAAGACGCCAACACGGCGCTGCGCGTGTTGATGCACAGACGAAACGAAGAGCAAAAAGCGATCGAGGAGAAGCTGCAGGCCAACATCAACGATCTGGTCATTCCGTATTTAAACAAGATCGGCAGGGTGATCCGGGAAGACCCCTACAAACAATACCTGAATGTTCTGGAGAGCAATCTGAGAGAGATCGCTTCTCCCTTCATGAAAAATTTTCTGTCTTTGCAGAAATACCTGACTCCCCAGGAAATTCAAGTCGCCGATCTGATCCGCAAGGGCAAAAGGACCAAGGAAATCGCCGATCTGCTCAACACATCGGCCAGCACGATCGGAACGCACCGCAACCATATTCGGAAAAAGCTGAACCTGGCCAACGAAGGGATTAATCTCCGCTCTTACCTGCAGTCGCTCCAGTGATGCCGCCGGAACCAAACAGCCGGACTATTCGACGGGAATCCAGCGGTAGTTTTCCGGCTCCCGGATTTTGCTCATTTTTCTGTACTTCTCAAACTCCGCCCGCGTCTTCGGAAAGTCAAGCGTGTAATAGGCCTTCTGAAATTTGCCGTTTTCCACGTTCTGGACGATGCCCGCGGAATGCATGACGCCGTTTTCCTCAATGCTGAAAAGCTCGCTGGGGTATTTGTCGCCCAGAAGAGGCAGCGCCTTGCCCACGGCCTTTCGAATGGCATAGGGATCACGGACCGAGCCGGCGACGACCATGGCTTTGGCCAGAACATGCATCGTATTGTAGTTCAGCGCGGATTCCCATGTTGCCGCTCTTTTATAGGTTTCTTTGTATTTTCCGGCGAAGCCGGCGGAAGCGGGGTAGGGAAGATCCGCGACATTGGCGATGCCGATCATGCCTTCCATGAGCTTCATGTTTTTCAGAATGTCCGCGATAAAATCCATGCGGGCCTGATCCGTCAGGACAAAGCCGCCTTTGAACCCCATGCTGCGCACCTGCTCGACGGCCAGCGCGGTGGTCGCCGAAGGACCGCCGATCAGAAGAAAATCGGGTTTGGTGGCCAGCGCGGAGGTCAGCTGCGCGGAAAAGTCCGTTTCCGTATAATAGTTGACGGGAATGTCGCCGATGATTTTGCCGCCTTTTTTCTCCCAGACCGTTCGGAAATGTTTGCGCCAGGCATCGCCGTATTCGCCCAGGGTCACGACCATCGTTCCGTTGCGGTATCCCTTTTGCCAGGCCAGGTCGGATGCGGCCTTGACAAAGGAGCGAAAGTCCGGCGTGGGATTGATCAGCAGTTTGTTTCCCTGGTTGTGGTGTGTATGCACACTGGAGTAGCCCACCAGCAGAAATTCACTGCCTTTGGTTTCGTTGATTTTCAGCAGGGCGCCGATGGTTGTGGCCAACGAGTTGAACACCACGGGGGCCTTGTCCTGGTTGACGAATTTTCGGGCGTTGATGATCGCCTGGTCCATGCCCGCCCGGTCGTCCAGCCGCTTGAGTTTGAAGGTAAAGGTTTCCCCTTTGAGGAATAGTCCGCCCGCCGCATTGATCTCCCGAATGGCCATGTCAATGCCGTTGATGCTGTCCTGCCCATATTCGGCGGCGGGGCCGCTCAGGGGGCCGCTGTATCCGATGACCACTTCTCCCGCGGCGCAGACCGATGTCCATGCCGCCAACACGATAAGCAATACGGTGCATAAAAAGACTGGTTTGCCGATTTTCATTGTTTTCCGCCTTTCGGATGGGATTCCCGCTGTTTGATTTTTGGGTCAAAAATCCTGACCGCCACGGCCGGATTCATACCATAGCTTCAGCCGGAATGCACCTGTTTTCAGTCTCTTTGGTCCGGATTTTCCTCTTTTTGGACCCGCATGGCTCGGGACAGGCGCAAAGAGGTTTCCGGCTTCCTTTCGAATCCGCTCTGTCCATAAAATCTTCTTGACAGGATAACCGGCTTCTTATTAATTCACATCATTGGAAGAAATTCTTTTTCGATTTCCCTTAAACGTTGTCGTCTTGTCCCGCAACGGAAGAAACACGGCAGGTTCGCAAAAGAAAAAAGGAAAAGAGGCGGATAATGACAGCGCGCGTTTTAATTGTGGACGATGACGGCAATAATCGGTACCTGCTGCAATCCCTTTTGCAAGGCCACGGTTTTGAAGTGATTTCGGCGGAAAACGGCGAAGACGGTCTGGCCAAGACCCGTTTGCACCATCCGGACCTGATTGTTTCGGACATCCTGATGCCGGTGATGGACGGTTATACCTTTTGTCGCCGGCTGAAATCAGACGACGCCCTCAAGCGGATCCCCTTTGTGTTTTTCACGGCCTCCTACAACACGCCGAAAGATGAAGAGTTTGCCATGAGCCTCGGCGCGGAGCGGTTTGTCTTCAAACCTCAGGAACCGGAAGCGCTGATCAAGATTCTGGAAGAGGTCCTGAAAGAAAGCCGTTTTGCTCCTCGGCGGGCGAAAAAGCCCCTTGGCGAGGAAATGGAGTTTTTCCGCCAGCACAACGAAGTCCTTTTCAATCAGTTGGAGAAAAAACTGCTCGACCTGGAACAGGCCAACGAACGGCTGCGGACGATGGAGGAACAGTACCGGCTGAGCTTTGAAAACATCACCGACATGGTTCTGGTTTTTGACG
Source organism: Smithellaceae bacterium (assembly GCA_028701435.1). Classification (GTDB taxonomy): domain Bacteria; phylum Desulfobacterota; class Syntrophia; order Syntrophales; family Smithellaceae; genus UBA8904. The sequence goes on from JAQVQT010000053.1 coordinate 9,494, forward strand.
GGAATCTTACGATTACGAGCGTGTCGCCGAGCGCACAGAGGATTCTGGGATACCGGCCGGAAGAGTTCGTCGGCCGGCCCATCGACGATTTAAAGGCCATTCTGACGTCGGAATCCTTCCAGCTGGCGGTGCAAAACATCAGCCAGATTCTTCAGGGTAAAATCATCACATCGGCCGTTTATGATGTGGTTGCCAGGGATGGAACGCTGAAATATCTGGATATCAGCGGATCGCCGCTTGTTCGCGGCGGCAAAATTGACGGCCTCGTTTGTGATGCCCGGGATGTCACGGAGCGAGTGCTCGCGGAGAACGCCCGGCGGGAGAGCGAGGAGCTCTTCGGCCAGTTTATGCGGTATTTTCCGGGCAGCGCCTACATCAAGGATTCGGACCGGCGCATTATTTATTTGACGGGGAATATTCAGGAATATTTCGGGGTGGAGCCCCGGGAATGGCTGGGAAAAAGAAGCGAGGATATCTGGCCTGAAGAGATTGCCCTTTCGTCCAGGAAAGACGACGAAGCGGTCCTGCGGGGCGAGGTGGTGCAATCCATCACGCAAAGGCCTCAAAAGGATGGACCGCACACCTGGATCACGCACCGGTTTCCCATTCACAGGCACAACAAGCCGCCTCTGATCGGCTGCATTTCTCTGGACATCACCGGACAAAAACAAGCAGAGGAGAAACTTCGCGAAAGTGAAAAACGGTATCGTGAATTGTATGATTTTCTGCCGATTCCGGTTTACGAAATGGATTTTGAATCCACGATCACATCCGTTAACCACGCGATTTATGAAACTTTCGGGGGCACCGAGGAGGATTTCAAAAGAGGCTTTAAAGCCTGGCAGCTACTGACGCCGAAAGCCGTTGAGCAATCGGTGGAAAACATTCAGCGGCTGCTGAAGGGGGAACCGTTGGGCGGCACGGAATACCGGTTAAAGCGGCTCGACGGGACCGAATTTCCGGCTATTGTCTTTTCCCGTTTGATTTTCGATCAGGGAAAGCCCGTGGGCCTTCGGGGGGCCGTCGTCGACATTACCGACCGCAAAAGGACGGAGGAGGTCGTTCGGGAGAGCGAGGCGAATTTTCGCCGTTCCATGGACGATTCCCCGCTGGGCATTCGAATCGTTACCGCGGACGGTGAAACCCTTTACGCCAATCGGGCGATTCTGGATATGTACGGCTACGCCAGCATCGAAGAGTTTCAAAGCGTTCCGTTGAAACAGCGCTATACGCCGGAAAGCTATGCCGCGTACCTGGACAGAAGGGAAAAAAGAGACCGGGGCGAGAGGGATCAGGACGAATATACGATTGATATTCTAACCAAAAACGGAGACATCCACCATGTCCGGGCTTTCCGCAAGCAGATTGTCTGGAACGGGCAACCCCA
>JAQVQT010000054.1:0-6840 GCA_028701435.1 Smithellaceae bacterium
GCGGAAATCGGGCATTCCGGACTGCCTGGTTCCCAGAAAATCCCCCGGTCCGCGAATGGCCAGGTCTTCGTCGGCCAGGATAAACCCATCGGTGGTTTTTTCCATGACCTTCAGCCGTTTGCGCGCGTCACCGGATGCCTTGTAGCCGGCAAGCAGAATGCAGGTGGACGGAATGTCGCGGCGGCCCACGCGGCCGCGCAGTTGATGAAGCTGCGACAGGCCGAAGCGCTCCGCGTGTTCAATCACCATCAGCGAGGCGCGCGGCACGTCGATGCCCACCTCAATCACGGTCGTGGAAACGAGGATCGCGATTCGGTTTTCCAGAAAGTCGCGCATGACCGCGTCTTTTTCCCGGTCCTTCATCCTGCCGTGAATCAGGCCCACGCGGACATCCGGAAAAATATCTTTCCGCAGATGCTCGGCCATTTTCGTCGCGTCTTTCAGATCCAGATTCTCCGACTGTTCCACCAGAGGATAGACGATAAAGACCTGATGGTTTCCGGCCAGCTCTTTGCGGATGGCCTCGTACACCGCTTCCCTTCTGTTTTCCCCCATCACGACCGTGCGCACCGGTTTTTTGCCGGGCGGCATCTCATCGATCACCGACACGTCCAGATCGCCGTAAACCGTCATGGCCAGCGTTCGCGGGATCGGCGTGGCGGTCATCACCAGCACATCCGCCCAAAGGCCTTTGTTGCGCAGCGTTGCCCGCTGCAAAACGCCGAAGCGGTGCTGCTCGTCGATCACGACCAGCCCCAGCTTCTTGAAGTCCACGTCCTCCTGGATGAGGGCGTGCGTTCCAATGACGATATCGGCTTCGCCGGAACGGATGCGCTCCAGCGCCTCGGCGCGCGCCGCGGCGTTCATGCCGCCGGTCAGCAATACGACGCGCAACCCGACCGGCGCGGCCCACGCGGACAGGGTCGCCTCGTGCTGCCGGGCCAGAATTTCCGTGGGCGCCATCAGGGCGGTCTGATATCCGTTTTCGCACACGGTCACCATGGCCGACATGGCCACCAGCGTTTTTCCGCTCCCCACGTCGCCCTGCAGAAGACGGTTCATGGCCGTAGGCGCCCGCAGGTCCTTTTGAATTTCCTCCACCACGCGCTTTTGCGCTCCGGTCAGCTCAAACGGCAGTGAGGCGTAAAATTTCGCAGGCAGATTTCCTTCGATGGAAAAGGCAATGCCTCTTTCCAGAACGCGTCCGGATTTCTTGACGGCCATTCCCAGTTGAAAAAAGAAAAACTCGTCATAAATCAGGCGCCGGTGCGCTTCGGATCGCTCGTTTTGAAAAGGTTCCATTTCCGCGTCGCTTCCGGGAAAGTGGACATTTACGAGGGCCTCGCGGATGTTGATCAGGCTTCGTTTCCGGCAAATGTCCGCGGGAATCGGCGAGGCGATATAGCGCGAATAATTTTCCAGCGCGGAGGCCATGACTTTCCGGATGTATTTCTGGTGCAGGCCTTCCGTTTCCGAATAGACGGGAACGATGCGTTTGAAGTTGAGCAGATTTTCCTCATCCTCTTCATCCAGAATTTCATAGTCCGGATGAATCATGGATTTGCCCGCGTAGCCGGGCGTCACGTTGCCGGTAAAAATGACGCGGGTCCCCTTTTTAAAAGCGCCGGTCAGGTGCGACATTCGGCCTTTGAACCACTTGGCCGTGAGGATTCCGGTATCGTCGCTCACGGCGACTTCCAGAATCCTTCTTTTTCCGTAATAGCGAAAGGCAGCCTCCGAAACGGCGGCCACGACCGTCTGGGTCTTGTTCGTTTCCAGCTTGTGAATTTTGCGGATTTCCCGGCGGTCTTCATAGGTCCGGGGCAGAAAGTACAGCAGGTCTTCGACCGTCTGGATTTTTTTTGCGGCAAACCGCAGCGCCATTTTCGGTCCGACCCCCTTCAGATACTGCACCGGTGAAGACAGTTTTTCCGAGGAGACCCTGAGGTCATCGATCCGGGCGGCAATCTGCTCTTCCTGGAGCTGGGCGGCCGGATGGCGCGCGTCGAAGTTGTCGGCGGCATATTTGAGGCGCTCCAGAATGAGCGCGGCTTCGGCGATGCTGTTTTTCTTTCCGTCTTCGTCGCTTTCGTCATACTCCTGAAAAATTCGCTTCATGTGGTCCAGGGCCGGGCCGAAAATGTTTTTCGCGGCGGGTGGAATGGCGGCAATCTGCAAAGCGATCAAACCGGACAGGGATTTTCCCAGGTTCCTGATGTTCGGGAGATTTTTAAATTGATCCTTCGCGGCAAAGGCGAGAGGCTGCTCGATGCGCTGCAGATTCTTTTTAAAAGACTCCATTTCGTTCCTCTTCAAAACGGAAAACGCAGGAAATGACTTGTTTATTTTTTCTAACAAATAAATTTTGTTTGCGCAAGTCAAGGATTGACACGCGGGCGGATTTACGTTAAATCCTCTGCGTCATCTATCACTTGAAAAATAAACCGGTGTTTCATGGAGCGCTATGCCAAATAAATCCGTAAAATCAAAACCTTCTACGTATAAAGAATCAGGCGTGGACATCGAAACGGCCAATGCTTTTGTCGAGCGCATCAAGCCCCTGATTAAAACGACGGCCCGCAAGGAAGTGTTGTCCGGCATCGGCGGTTTTGGCGGTTTGTTCCGCTTTGACGCCGCCAAGACCAAAAACCCCATTCTGGTTTCCTCCACCGACGGCGTGGGAACCAAGCTTAAAATTGCGCAGCTGATGGACAAACATGACACGGTCGGCATTGATCTGGTGGCCATGTCGGTCAATGATGTGGTCGTTCAGGGAGCGGAGCCTTTGTTCTTTCTGGATTACCTGGCTACCGGCAAAATCGAGCCCGAAAAAAGCGTTCAGATTGTGGAAGGCATCGTCCAGGGCTGCAAACAAGCCGGCTGTGCGCTGCTGGGTGGGGAGACGGCCGAAATGCCGGGGTTCTACCCTCCCGGCGAATACGACCTGGCCGGATTTGCCGTAGGAGTGGTGGAATCGGAAAAACTCATCGACGGCTCCACGATCAGCATCAACGACCGCGTCATCGGGCTGGCCTCCAGCGGTTTGCACAGCAACGGCTTTTCGCTGGCCCGCAGGGTCCTTCTGGAAAAAGGCAAACTTTCCGTAACGGATAACGTTTCGGGCCTCGCGCGAACCGTCGGCGAAGAACTGCTCGAGCCGACCCGCATTTACGTCAAGCCCCTCCTGAATGTCTTTAAAAGCTTTCAGGTCAAGGGACTCGTCCACATTACCGGCGGTGGTTTCTACGACAACATTCCGCGCGTCATCCCCGATGTCTGCCGCTGCGTGATTCGGCGCGGCAGCTGGGAGATTCCTCCGGTCTTTTCCGTCATTCAGGACATCGGCCATGTCGAGGAGCAGGAGATGTTCCGCGTTTTCAATATGGGCATCGGCATGATAATGATCGTTCCGGAAAAGGAAGCGCAGGAAATTCTCGACCGCCTCAAGGGATTGGGGGAAAACGCCTGCCTGCTCGGCGCAATCGAAAAGAGGGACGAAAACGGGCCTTCGGTCTGTTTTACGGATCTGTGAGGCTTTTCTATGGCGGACCTTTTAAAGCTGGGCGTCCTGATTTCCGGAAGCGGCTCCAACCTTCAGTCCATCATCGATCAGATCGAACGCGGGGCGCTAAACGCCAAAATCGCCATGGTCGTCAGCAACCATCCCGAAGCGTATGGTCTGACCCGGGCGCAAAAGCATGGAATTCCTCAAACGGTTTTAAATCATCGGGATTTTGAAAACCGGGAAGCGTTTGACCGCGAACTGCTCCGCGTTTTGCAAACCGCCGGCGTCGAGCTGGTGGTGCTGGCCGGATTCATGCGGATCCTTACGCCGTTTTTTCTGCGCGCCTTTCCGGATCGGATCATCAACATTCACCCCGCCCTGCTGCCTTCTTTCCCCGGAACACACGTTCAGCAAAAGGCGCTGGATTACGGCGTCCGGTTTTCCGGCTGCACGGTTCATTTTGTCGACGAAGGCGTGGATACGGGTCCGATCATCATTCAAGCGGTTGTGCCCGTTCTCGACGGCGACACGGCCGAGACGCTGGCGGCCCGGATCTTAAAGGAAGAACACAAAATTTATCCGCAGGCCATCCGTTATTTCGCCGAGGGCCGCATCGTCAAAAACGGCCGCCGCGTTGAAATCAAAGGCATCGGAAATCATGACGCCGCGCTTTGCAATCCGCCCCTGGACCGCTGACGGCCGCGTAACGACGGCCTGTTTTGGAGGAAATGTCATTCGTGTATGATCTGCTGGTGACAGGCGATGATCTCGCTTCCCACGTTGCGGCCGCCTATGCAAGCCGCAAAGGCCTGAAGACCCTCCTGGTCGCCCAGAGCGGCCTGGGCGGACTGCAGATCATCGACGACTTCGTTTTCAATCTTGATCCCGCGCCGATGACCGGTCTGGGGCCGGATCAGCCCGGCTTTTCCGTGCTCGCCGAACTGGGAATTGAACTTTCCGAAGCGTATTCGACCTCCATCAGCCCCGCGTATCAGGTGCTTCTTCCCGGCCACCGGATTGATTTTGATGCGGAGCCGGACGCTCTTCTTTCCGAACTGGTCCGGGAATTCCCGGAGCGGCAGACGGACCTCCGCGATTTTTACAGCAGCGCAAGGGAAGCGTCTTTTGTTTTTCGGGACTGGATCGCTGAACATCCCCGGGTTCAGCCGCAAACCCTCAAGGAATACTTTTCCTACCTGAAAATATTTCCTTTCATGCTTCAGTACAAATTCGCCGCCGCCCGGTTTGACAAAATGCTCTCGCAGGACGCGGCGCTGGAAAAAGTATGGGAAGCGCAGCAGGCATTGCTTTCGCTCAACACGGACGATTTGTTTTCCTTCGCCTCCGCTTTTCAATACAGCGCGCCGCTGCGCGGCGTCGCCTATTTTCCGCAGGGAAAGCAGTTTCTATTCAATGCCATGATCCAAATCCTGGAAGAAGGCGGCGGCTTGTACCTGAGCGGGCATTCCATCACGTCCATCGGCCGGGAAAAAACGATCACCCTGGAAATGCAATCTCCCGACGGATCGATCTCCCGGGCCGCCGGCCGTCATTTAATCGTCAGTACGAAATCGGATGCCCTGCCCCTTCTGGAAGCGAAGCGCGGCCATGTCATTTTTTCGGAGAGGTTCCGCCCGGCAAAAATTGTCGGTTATCCTTTCACCCTCTTTCTGGGCGTTGCCCAGAAGTCCCTGCCCGAACAGTTGGCCCGGCACATCGCCGTTGTTGCGGATGTCCATAAAGATCTCTACGACCATAACGCGATTCTCCTGGAAACCGGTCTGCCCGAAAATGACAAGCCGCTGTCGCAGGCGAAGAACTTCATGACGGCCACCATTTACCTGCCGGCCGATGATGCCGCCTGGACTGAGGAGGCCCTGCGGCGGGAAGCCGAATCCGTTCTGGACAGACTCGATGAGTTTTTCCCCTTCTTGAAAGACGGCATCGAGCTTTACGACCTTGACAAATCCATCGAACTTTCGTTGAATTACCGGAAAGTTCTCTCACCGAAATACAAGGTGCGCAATGCCTTTTTTACGTCTTTTTCGGCCAAGAGCGACCGGACGAGATGGAACAACGTGTTTTTGACCGGGGCGTCGCTGCTGGCGGACTTCGGCTTTGAAGCGGAGATCCTTTCCGGCAGAAACGCCGCCCTGAGGGTCCTGCAGAAAGGGAAATAACCGGATGAACAACGATTTTACCATTGCCGGCCTTGGCGTCTGCGCCATCGATTCGCCGCTGGCCATCAACGGATTTGTTTCGGATGATGACCGGATTCTGTTCAACACGCGCCTGAAGGATTATGATGCGCAGATGGATTCAACCGGAAAGCCTTTGTCTCTGGAACCGGCGGGACCCCGGAGAAAGATTTTTTTTGATCCCGATCGGACCAAAGCGGCCATTGTCACGTGCGGCGGGCTTTGCCCGGGCATCAACGACGTGATCCGCTCGGTGACGATGACGCTGTTTTACCGCTACGGCGTAAAAAACGTTCTGGGAATCAAATACGGCCTGCGCGGACTGAACCCGGAATACGGCAAAATACCCATCCAGCTCACACCCGACTACGTCAAGGACATCACGCATATCGGCGGCAGCATCCTGTCCTCGTCCCGCGGTCCGCAGGACGTGAAGGTGATGGTGGACTACCTGGAGCTTTTGAAAATCGACATTCTTTTTTGCGTGGGCGGCGACGGCACCATGCGCGCGGCGGAAAAAATCACGGAGGAGATCCATGCCCGGAAAGACCCCATCGCCGTCATCGGCATCCCCAAAACCATCGACAACGATCTCAATCTGATTGAGAAATCCTTCGGGTTCGACACCGCCATCGCCAAAACCGTCGAAGCGGTCGGAAGCGCGCATGTCGAGGCCAAGGGAGCCTACAACGGCATCGGTCTGGTTAAAATCATGGGACGCCTGTCCGGCTACCTCACGGCTACGACCGCGCTGGCCCAGGGAGACGCCAACTTTGTGCTGATTCCCGAAGTGCCGTTTGATCTGGAGGGAGAAAAGGGATTTCTGAAAGCGCTGGAAAACCGAATGAAGGCGAGCGGACACGCCGTGATTCTGGCGGCGGAAGGCGCCGGGCAGGAATTGATGAAGCAGGATGAAAAGGATAGAGAAACGGATGCCTCCGGAAATGTCCGCCTGCATGACATCGGCCTGTTTTTGAAAAACGCCATTGAAACGCATTTCCGCGAAATTCATGTGGAAATCAATCTGAAATATATTGAACCCAGCTATATGATCCGCTCCGTTCCGGCCAACGCTTCGGACAGTCTGTACTGCAGTTCTCTGGGACAGTATTCCGTGCATGCCGCGATGGCTGGAAA
>JAQVQT010000054.1:6940-10847 GCA_028701435.1 Smithellaceae bacterium
ATCATGTCTCGGATTTGTGAAGTATGCGGAAAGAAACCGGCCGTCGGCAACAACGTCAGCCACGCCAACAACAAGAGCCGTGTGGTCTGGCGTCCGAATTTGCAGAAATTACGCTGTGTGGATGAAAAAACGGGGTCCGTGAAGCGGGTAAAAGTCTGTACGCGCTGCATCCGCTCCGGATTTGTGAAAAAAGCAAGCTAACGCGTCGGAAGCCAGCCGCAGTTTCGAATGGTCAAAGCGGTCTCCTGAAGAAAATCATCATTTTCAATGGAACCCAGGGCATTCTGAAACAGGGCTGCAATGGCTTCGGCAAACAGCTCATTGGTATTGCGAAGGCCGAATTTGTCCGTAAAAAGACGAATCCGGCCTTCGATATTCATGATCCTTCTTAACCTTTCTCCGGTAATGTAAGATACGGCAATTTTCAGCACCTCCCGGCTTTGTTCGAAATCAATGCCGTAAAGCCATGAAATATCTGAGCAAAACTCCTTTTCCCTGCGGTCAAATGTAAAATGAATGGCGTCTTCCAGAAGGTCGATGGAACCGTTTTTGTCGATTTGCGGCAGGATAATCAGGTCATAGATCATTTCGATAATTAAATGAGAACGGTAAGCGGCCTCGCTGTAGGAGATGTCCTTGCCGATGATGGCGTGCAGATCCATGATGGAGCGGACAAGATTCCGCCCCTTCAGATAGGTGTAGCCTGAGGAGTTCGGATCAAAGCCTTCCTGACAGGTCATCGAGATGCTGCCGTAATGCGCCAGATCGTCCACCAGTAGATGAAACATGATATAGGCTGTTCGCAGGTGGTCGGGCGGCGCTTCGATGAATCGGGGAATGGAATGTGTCTGCCGGGGGTGGATATCCGGATGAATCGTCAATAAATCCGGGGCGATATTATAAATGTAAATATCCGGATCCATATCGTGAATGCCGAAGGCGCTCATCATTTGCTGCAACAAACAGGTATGGGTTAACATCAGCATGGGGGTGCCTCATCGTCTCGGAATTTACAGTAAGGCGATTAGCATTTATTGTTTCAAAGATCAAGAACGCCTGCCGGGACCAATGAAGACTTGACATATGAACGATCGCTGATATGATGCTCTTGAAAAATAATCGAAGAAGAACGAATGAATGAATGAACACGCAAAGTTGCCGGTAACGCAATGGAAAATCAAGGATTCCGGCCCTAAAAACATAGAAGAATCGCTGGTCAGGGAATTCGGCGTTCACCCGATTATTTCCCAGTTGATCTTAAACCGCCACGTGGACAGCCTGGAAAACGCGCACCGCTACCTACGCCCTTCCCTCAATGATCTGCTCAGCCCTTTTTTGATGCAGGACATGAAAAAAGGGGTGGCCAGGCTGCTGAAGGCGATTTACGACGAAGAAGACATCGTCATTTACGGCGACTATGACGCGGACGGAATCACCTCCGTCGTCATTTTGTACAAATTCATCAAACAGTTGACCGGCCGCGTCTCCTATTACATTCCGGACCGGGTCCAGGAAGGCTACGGGCTGAAGATTCCCGTCATCGACCGGTTCAAACAAAAAAATGTGAAGCTGATCGTCACCGTGGATTGCGGCATCTCCGATATCGAGCAGATCGCCTACGCCAAATCCGTGGGCATCGATACGATCGTCCTGGACCACCATGAAATCGCCGATCAGCTTCCCCCTGCCGTCGCCTGCATCAATCCCAACCGCGCCGACTGTTCCTTTCCCTTCAAGCACCTGGCCGGCGTGGGCATCGCCTTTAACTTTCTGATCGCGCTTCGCGGAACGCTGCGCAAGGAAGGCTTCTGGAAAAACGCCGAATATCCCAACCTGAAAGAATTTCTGGATGTTGTTGCTCTGGGAACCATCGGCGACATCGCGCCGCTCCTGGGCGAAAACCGAATCTTTGCCAGAATCGGCCTGGATCTGATCACGGAAGGAAGGCGCCCCGGCATCAAAGCGCTTAAGGAAGTCAGCGGCATTGACGGACAGTTGATTGACTCCTTCAAGGCTTCCTTCTGCCTGATTCCCCGCATCAACGCGGCGGGAAGGATCGCCTCGCCGCTGGACGCCGTTGAACTGCTGCTGGCGGAAACGATGGAGGAGGCCCGGCCGATCGCGGAGAAACTGGATTTGCACAACCGCCGGCGTCAGGCCATGGAAAAGGACATTCTGAACGAAATACTGGGGCAGCTCGGCGCAAAGCCCGATCTGGAAAACATCAACGCTTTGGTCTTTTCGTCCGAAAAGTGGCACCCCGGCGTCGTGGGCATCGTGGCCTCGCGTCTGGTGGATCTCTTCAGCCGTCCGACCTTCGTCATCAGCCTGAAGGACGGCGTGGGCAAAGGCTCCGGCCGCAGCGTCTCGGATTTCAATATTCACAAGGGCCTGCAGCAGTGCGCGCCGCTGCTTCTGTCTTACGGCGGACACTATCGGGCGGCGGGCATTTCCATTAAGGAAGATGACATCGATGAATTCGCCTGCATGCTGGATGAGATTATCCGCAACTCGGTGCAGTCCTCGGAAATGGTTTCCCAGACCCTGATTGACGCGGAGTGCCGTCTGCAGGATATCAGCCTCGATCTGATCCGGCAGATGTCCATGCTCGCGCCTTTCGGCTGCGAGAATCCCGAACCGGTCCTCTGCTCGAGGAACATCAAGGCCTCGTCTCCCGTCATTGTCGGCAACAATCACATCAAAATGCGCATGGTTGACGACAGCGCGTCCCTCAACGCCATCTGGTTCGGCATGGGCAAATATCTGGGTGCAATCAGTTCGGCCAATCTCGATGTCGTCTTTTCGCCGCAGATCAACTACTGGAACGGCTCATCCGACGTTCAACTGAAAATCAGGGACGCGGCCATCGTCGCCTGAGGAGTCGCCATGAATCAAGCGACCAGAGCCGCCCTGTTCAGCCTTCTCCTTGTTCCGGGCGGCGGGCAGATTTATCTGAAGCGATACGCAAGGGGCCTGGCTTTTCTGGTTCCGGCGGTGGCCGCAACGGCTACACTGGCGTGGATGATTTTCCAGGTCATCTTAGCAATGATCCGGAAGGCGGCATCGGAAGGCGCTGGACCGGGCGGCGTCCTTAGGGGCATGGAGGACGGTCTCAGGGCGATCGACATGAACCTCGCCCTAGGGCTGCTGATTTTGATTTTGTTTTTGTGGATCTCCTCGACGATTGACGCGTATCGCCTCGGCAGTAAGACAGAGCCCCCTACCACGTCCGCGAATCGATCACCATCTTCTGGTCCGGTTTGATTCCACCTTTTTCCACAATTTCAACAACGTCGATTTTGACCGTGCAGATTTCCTTAAATATCTTCTTGAAGTTATTCTTCCAATTATCTGTATTTACTTGAGAATTTATTTTCTCGACGCGCAGAGTTAAAACGTCTTCATGTCCTTTGCGGCTCACCACGGCCTGAAGGGGAAGACCTTTGAATTTGGCGGAAATCAGCTTCATCTGGCTGGGAGCGATAAACAGCCCCCGAACCTTTACGGCGTCGCCTACCCTGCCCGCGATTCCCGCCAGACGAAAGGACGTCCGGCCGCAGGAGCATTTTTGGGTGACGAGGCGGGATAAATCGCCCGTTCCGAAGCGCAGCAGAAAGAAAAGATCATTGAGGCGCGTTACGACCACTTCGCCCAGTTCGCCCGGCGCGACATTATTTCCCGTTGCCGGATCGACGATTTCCACAATCGTTTCCTCGCAGATATGCCAGCCGGCTTTGGCGGCGCATTCGTAGGCCACATCCCCTACTTCGGTGGCGCCGTACATCTGAAAGGTTCTGATTCCGTATTCCTTTTCAAATCTCTGCCGCAGCGAAGGCAGGAGCGGCTCCGCGGCGAAGCAGGCCTTTCTGACGCGAAAATCCTTTTTGAAATCATAGCCCATTTCCCG
>JAQVQT010000281.1 GCA_028701435.1 Smithellaceae bacterium
AGGTCACGCCCAGCGCGTATTTGACGCCGCAGTATTTGGCAAACTCTTCTTCAAACTGGCGGACTTTGAAAACGAATTTTCTTTCCTGATCAAAATTATAACGCATCAGAATGCCGGTTTCCAGCACATCCATCACTTCTTTGATTTCTTCCTGTCCGATCAGTTCGGCCCCTGCCATAAATTCCTCCTCGATGTATTTGTAGGGAACGGTCGCGACCGTTCCCTACGCGTTCGTACCGTATCTTTGCTTATTTGAATTTTAGAATGCTTCCGCGTAAATCGCGATCATGTCTTCTTTGGTGATCTTGCGGGGATTGTTTTCCAGCGGCCGGGCCACCGTCATCGCCACATCCGCCAGCGCCGGAAAATCACTTTCCTTCACGCCGAAATCCCGAATCGCGGCGTCAATGCCGCAGTCCCCGATCAGCTCCTCCACGGCTTCCACCGAAAGGCGCGCGGCCTCGCGATCGGACAGCCCTTCCGTGCATTCGCCCATCGCGTCGGCGATGTCTGCAAATTTTTCTACCGCGCCGGGCAGATTGAAGGCCATCACCGGCGTCAGCAGAATCGTGTTGGCCAGGCCGTGGCTGACGCCGAACCTGCCGCCCAGCGGGTAAGACAGAGAGTGAACGGCCGTGACCCCCGCGTTGGCCAGCCCGATGCCCGCGTAGAGGCTGCCCAGAAGCATCCTTTCGCGCGCGGCGATATTCTTTCCGTCATGAACGCAGGTGCGCAGGTTTTCCGCGATGAGTGAAATCGCCTCCAGAGAAAACATCTCGCTCATCGGCGACGACGCGATCGAAGTGTAGGATTCAATGGCATGGCACAGGGCGTCCATGCCCGTCTGCGCCGTGGGCGCGGGCGGCAGTGTGAGCGTCAGCTCCGGATCCAGCAGCGCGAGCTCCGGGTACAGGTATGGGCTGTTCATGCCTTCCTTCTTTTTGAGGTTCTTCCGAACAAAAACCGCCGTAAAGGTCACTTCGCTGCCGGTTCCGGCGGTGGTGGGAATCATGATCTTGGGCAGCCCGGCCTTGGGAACTTTATTCAGGCCCAGGTAATCCGCGGCCTTTCCCTTATTCGCCGCAATCACCGCGATGGCCTTGGCCACGTCCATTGCCGAGCCTCCGCCGATGCCGATCACGATGTCGCACTTGTTTTTGACGGCCAGCGCCGCTCCTTCATCCGCCAGTTCGATGCGGGGCTCCGGCTCCACCTTGTCGAAAAATGCACACTTGATCCCGTCGGATTCCAGAAGGGACGAGATTTTTTCTTTCAGCCCCGTCTTCGCCAGATTCTGATCGATGACCACCAGCGGCTTCTGTCCGTGCTGCTCCCTTACGTGCGCGGCCAGCGACGCCATTGCCCCGCTGCCGAAAACGATTTTTTTGGCGCCGGTAAACGAAAAAATCTTCCTCATGGTAAATACCCTCCCTCTTTGGTTTTCAAGGTGCCGTGGTTCGTAAAGTTCAGGGGTTCCCTTTCATGACAAATCAACCCCAATGTCAAGTTTTTTTGTTGAACGCATGCCACTCCAACTGGCGGCAAATGCCGCGGATCATCTTGACTTCCCGCGACAGGAGTCCGGTGCGCGAAAAAAAGCGCCGCACATCCAGCATCCAGTATTCCGGGTTCTCCGGATTCAAAAAGCCGATATTGGTCAAAAGCGCCCTGAGCTGGCCATACATGCCCTCCAGCTCGGAGGCGAGCGCCAGTTTCTGCGCTGCCTTTTCCGCACCGCCGCCTGCCGACGAGGCGGTGAAGATTTCATAGCAGACAATCATTGCGGCCTGGGACAGGTTCAGCGAGGTGAATTCACGGGAGGTCGGAATCGTCACCACACTGTGGCACAGACGAAGCTGATCGTTGGCCAGCCCCGTGTCTTCCGGGCCAAACAGGAGAGCAATTTTGTTTTTCTGCGAAAGACCGGCGATCTTCTGCGCTTCCGCCCGCGGCGAAATAAACGGCCCCCGGGCCTTTCCCAGACGGGCGGTGGTGCCCACGATATAGTGGAAATCGCCCAGCGCCTCTTCAATGGAATCACAATACCGGATCTGATCCAGCACATCCGCCGCCAGATGCGTCGATCGCCGCTCCATTTCTTCCCGGTCAAGACCGGTTTCCCCGACCACAACGATTTTGCTGATCCCCATATTTTTGGCCGCCCGGGCCACCGAACCGACATTGCCGGCATATTTGGGCTTGTACAGAACGATGCTGATGTTTTTCGTTTTGGCTGCAAGCGACATGATCAGGCCACCCCCGAGAGAATAATCGCCTTATAAAACCGCCCGGAAAGAATTGCACGAAGAATTTATGGTGCAAATAACCTTGACAAATCGTATGATTTATAGCACGCATCATCATACTAAAATTAAGGAAGAAAAACCATGCCGCAAATCATAACAGCAAATGAACTGAAAACAAAAGGTGTGACGATCCTGGATGCCCAAACCGCCGACGGCTCCGAAGTCATTATTACCATTCGGGGAAAAAGCAGGTTTGTTGTGGTTCCCATCGAAAAGTACAATTATTTAAGGGAATGTGAACTGGAAGCGGCGCTTCTGGAATCGCAAAAAGATTTAAAAGAAGGCAGATTGGTTAAAGAGTCCGTGGAAAAACACATCAAGAGAATAACGCGTGGCTGAAATCATCTATACCGATAGTTATAATAAGCGGGCCGGCAAATT
>JAQVQT010000282.1 GCA_028701435.1 Smithellaceae bacterium
CCGACCACGGTGCAGAACGTGGTCACCTATGACGTGATCGTCAAGGTGGACAACACGGAGCTGAAGCTCAAACCGGGCATGACGGCCAACGTCTCGATCGTCATCGACGACAAAAAAGGAATCCTGCGCGTTCCCAACGCCGCGCTGAGGGTGAAAATCCAGGACAAATCCTCCGCCGCACCGGCGCCGAAAGGCCCCGGCGTCTGGGTGCTGGATAACAAAATGCCCAAACGCATCGGCCTTTCCATCGGCATCAGCGACAACCGCTTCACGGAAGTCGTCTCCGGAAAGATTTCGGAAGGCGCGCCGGTCATCGTGGAAGTCAAAAGCAACGACCGGAAAAACGCGGCGACGCAGACCCCGCGGCCCGGTCCGAGGTTCTAGCGGCCATGGCGCTCATCGAAACGGACCAACTGGAAAAGCGATATGAAGTGGGCGACAGCATCGTCCACGCGCTGGACAAAGTTTCCCTTCAGATCCATCAGGGGGAATTCGTGGCGGTGATGGGGCCCTCGGGCTCCGGCAAGTCCACCTTCATGAACGTCATCGGCTGCCTGGATGAGCCGACCGAAGGAACGTACCGCCTCGACGGCATCGACGTGGGTTCGTTGAGCCGCGACGCGCTTGCCGAAATCCGCAATGAAAAAATCGGGTTTGTCTTTCAGGGATTCAACCTGCTCGCGCGCACGACGGCGCTGGAAAACGTCGAAGTTCCCCTGCTCTACAACAAAGACGGAAGCAAAAACCGCAGAGAGCGGGCGTTGGAAGCGCTCCGGACGCTGGGCCTGGAAGACAGGCGCCACCACCACCCCAACCAGCTTTCCGGCGGACAGCAGCAGCGGGTGGCCATTGCCCGCGCGCTGGTCAACAACGCGCCACTCATTCTGGCCGACGAGCCGACCGGCAACCTGGATACAAAAACCAGCATCGAAATCATGGAGCTGTTCGTCCGGCTCAACGAAGAGAAAAAAATTACGATGGTCCTGGTCACGCATGAACCGGACATTTCCGCCTACAGCAAGCGCATCATCCATTTCCTGGACGGAAAACTGGTCAGCGATACGGAAAACAAACGATGATGAATCTACTCTCCACCGTGAAAATATCTCTGCGCGCCCTGCGCGTCAACAAGATGCGTTCGGCCCTGACCATGCTGGGAATCATCATCGGCGTTGCCGCCGTCATCACGATGCTGGCCGTCGGCCGGGGCGCCAGCAATAAAATATCCGAGCAAATCGCCACCGTGGGCAGCAACCTGATCATCGTTCTTCCTGGCTCGACCACCGCAAGCGGCATCCGTCTGGGAAGCGGCGCCTTTCAGAACCTGACGCGCGCGGATTCCGACGCGATTCGTCAGGAATGCTCCGCGGTGGCCACGACCGCCCCGATCCTCAACGGCAGCGCTCAGATCATCTACGGCAACGCCAACTGGCCGAGCATCGTCTTCGGCACGGATGAAAACATGCTGGAAGTCCGGGATTGGACGCTGTCGGCCGGCCGGAACTTTTACGATCAGGAAATCCGCAGCGCGGCCAAAATCTGCCTGCTGGGGCAAACCGTCGTGGACAATCTTTTCGGGAACGACGATCCGCTCCACAAAACGGTTCGCATCAAAAAAGTGCCGTTTGTCGTCGTAGGGGTTTTGGCCCCGAAAGGCCAGTCCCTGATGGGGCAGGACCAGGACGACGTCGTCTATGTGCCGGTCTCCGCCGCGCAAAGAAACCTTTTTGGAAGAGCTTTTCCGGGCACGGTGCGCTCCATCATGGTCAAGGCCCGAAGCACGGAGGATTTGACCCGGGCGGAAGAGCAAATCAAGGATCTGCTGCGGCAGAGGCACCGCATCGGCCCAGGTCAGGAAGACGACTTCACCGTCCGCAATTTGACGCAAATGATGCAGATGGCGGAGCAGGCGTCCCGCGTTATGGCGCTTCTGCTGGCCGCCATCGCCGGCGTTTCGCTTTTGGTGGGCGGCATCGGCATCATGAACATCATGCTGGTTTCGGTCACGGAGCGAACCAGGGAAATCGGCATCCGCATGGCCGTCGGCGCCAAAACCTGGGACATCCGCCTGCAATTCATCATCGAGGCGATGATTCTCTCGCTGATCGGCGGGTTGATCGGCGTTTTGCTGGGCGTTGTGTTCGCGGAGCTTTTGTCCTTCTTCGCCGGCTGGACGATCCTGATTTCAACCTACTCCATCCTGCTTTCTTTCGGTTTCTCCGGCCTGGTCGGCATTTTTTTCGGCTTCTATCCGGCCTACAAGGCCTCTCTGATGAACCCCATTGACGCCCTGCGGCATGAATGAGCGGCGATGATTCGACGCCGAATAATTGTATTGACCTGAACCCGCATTTACGATAAAAGCTTCAACAATTTCAAAGCGGCGGCCTGTCGGCGCAGGCTTTGGCATTCATTTTGTGAGTCAACAAAATATTGATAAAGGGAGGCGGGGAAAAATTATGAGTATGGAAATTACGGCCCCCATGCCGGGGAAAATCGCCAGCATCGTGGTGAACGTGGGCACGCAGGTGCAGGAAGAAGAGGAAGTGATCATCATGGACGCCATGAAGATGGAAATTCCCGTATATGCTCCGGGGGCGGGAACCATCAAGGAAATCAAAGTCAAAGTGGGCGATTCCGTCAATGAAGGCCAGGTGCTGGCCATTCTGGAATAA
>JAQVQT010000283.1 GCA_028701435.1 Smithellaceae bacterium
GGAACCGGTCGGGGCTTTCCCTGGGCGAGGCGTCCGCCATTCTGGTTTTGGAGCCTCTGGAGGCGGCGCAAAACCGCGGCGCGAAAATTTACGGTGAGCTGATGGGGTATGGCGTCACCTGCGATTCGTTTCACATGACGGCGCCGGATGAAAAGGCGTCGGGCGCAGCGCGCTCCATGCGCGCCGCACTGGCCGACAGCGGCCTGACCGTGGAGGATATCGATTATATCAACGCGCACGGCACGGCCACGCCGGTCAATGACTCGACGGAAACCAAAGCCATCAAAGAGGTGTTCGGATCCCGCGCCTATCAAATCCCGGTGAGTTCGACCAAATCCATGCATGCCCACACGCTCGGCGCGTCCGGCGCGCTGGAAGGGATCGTCAGTCTGCTGGCTCTCGCCAAAAGGTTTGTCCCGCCGACCATTCACTGGCGCGAGCGCGACCCGGATTGCGACCTGGATTACGTAACCCAGGGCGCGCGCCGCGCGGATCTGCGCGCCGTTCTATCCAATTCCTTCGCTTTCGGCGGAAACAATACGACGGTCATTTTCGGCCGGTATGAAGGGCAGGGCGCCATCCATGAGTGAGCATCGCGATTTTCCGGACAACCGGCGGGTGGTGGTCACCGGCCTGGGGATGGCAACGCCGCTCGGGACGGGGCGGGAGGAATTTTCCCGCGGGCTTTTTCAGGGCGAGTGCGCCATCGATGCCGTGCAGGCCTTTGACACCGGCAGGACGGCGTCGCATCTTGGCGCGGAAGTGCGAGGTTTCCAGCCGCGGGATTTTATCTCTATAAAGAATCTGCGGCGAATGGACCGGCTGTCGCTGTTTGCGACCGCGTCGGCGCGCCTGGCGCTTACCGACGCGGGCTTTGCCGTCACGGCCGAAAACCGTGACCGCGTGGGCATTCTTTTCGGCACCGCCTTTGGCGCGACCGACGTCACCGTACAGTTCGAAGACGCGCTCCTGGCGCAGGGGCCGGGAGCGGTCAATCCGATTCTGGTGCCCAACACCGTCATGAACGCGCCCGCCGGACATGCGTCCATCGAGCTGGGGTTTCGCGGCGTCAATGTCACGGTCACGCATTTCGCGGTGTCGGCGGAGACGGCCGTGGCGTATGCCGCCTCCGAAATCCGGCGCGGGACGGCGGATGTCATGCTCGCGGGCGGCGCGGATATTCTGTCCCAATTTTACTATGAAGCCCTTTCGAAGTTTCGCGGGCTTTCGCCGGACGACGGGGGGGCGGAAGGCGCTCACCCTTTTGATGAGCGGCGAAACGGGTATGTGGCGGGAGAAGGATGCGGCCTCCTCTGCCTGGAGTCTCTGGCTTCCGCTCGTGAACGGGGGGCGAAAATCTACTGCGAAATCACCGGGGCCGGTCTGGGGTCTTCGCCCGCGCCGCCCACGGCCTGGCCCAGGGACCCCGAAGGGTTCCGCCGGACGTTTCTGCGGGCGCTCAAACAGGCGCGGATTGACGTTGCGGACGTGTCGGCCGTCATGGCGGCGGCCAACGGAAGCAGGGTCCTGGATGCCATGGAAGCGGCCGCTTACGAAGGATTATTCGCCTCCTGCGCCGTCCGGCCTTGGGTGACCTCCATCAAAGGCGCGCTGGGAGAGAGTTTTTCCGGAGGCGGGATTCGGGCTTGCGCTCTGGCGTTATCTGTGGAAAAAGGGGGGTTGCCCGCGACGGTCGGCCTGGAGAAGCCGGCCGCGCCGCTGAATTTTGTGATGGGCAAAAAAGTGGAAACCAACCTGCGGCATACGGTTTTATCCGGCATATCCTTTGGCGGCACGTATGCCTGCCTGGTATTCAGCCGATGGGAATGAAAAAGGGGAATGCATGAAATTTTTGCTGATTTATCCGAAATGGGAAAAGCTGGACCGCCAGACGCGGTTCATTCTTCCTCCGCACGGGCCGGTGGTGATGGCAGCCGCTCTGCCTCCCGATGTCGATGTGGTGTTTGTCGATGAAAATGTCGAGCCGGTGGACCTCGGTGCGGAGGCCGATTTTGTGGGCGTCTCCATAATGCTCACCGCGCAGGTGAAGCGCGGCTGGGAAATCGCGGATGCGTTTCGCGCCCGGGGAATTCCCGTCATCTGCGGCGGCATCGCCGTGATGCTGCACGCCGAGGAATGCAAAGAGCACGCCGACGCGGTGTTTTTGGGCGAAGCCGAAGGCCGAATGGAGCAGGTCTTTGACGATTTCAAAGCGGGTCGGCTTAAGAAAGTGTACAACTACATGCAGAACTTCCCGCCGATTGAAAACGTGGGAACGGCCAGGCGAAGCATCTTGAACCGCGGCCTGTATAATTACCGGGGCGTCCAGATGGTCGATCTGGTGCACGCCTCCCGCGGCTGCCGCTTCAACTGCTATCCCTGCGCGGTGCGCTTTCTGGGCGGCCGGAGCTTTCGGCCCCGCCCCTACGACCGGGTCATGGAGGAAATGGCCTCCATCGACAACAACCGCCTGTTTATCGTGGACAACTCGCTGGCGCAGGACCGCGACTGGGAAATCGGCCTCTTCAAGGAAATGATTCCGCTCAAAAAGAAGTGGTGCTGCCATCCGATCGAAGACGACGACGAGGTTCTGGATCTGGCGGCGCAGGCGGGCGCGTGGTTTGTCTATCAGACCATTTTCGACTCCT
>JAQVQT010000055.1 GCA_028701435.1 Smithellaceae bacterium
GTCCCCGGCCGATTTTCTGAAGCTTGCCGGTGGTCAGCAGTTGGTGAATGGAACGGACCAGATCGTCCACGTCGAAAATGACCACGGGCGAACCATCGTCCAGAATGGCGCCGGCGCTGACATTGGGAACTTTTCCGAGGCGGCTGTCCAGCGGCCGGACCACAAGATTTTCCTCCCCGATCACGCGGTCAACCACCAGGCCGTAGCGGTTCAGCCGGTCGCTGATGACGACGACGGAAAATCCTCCCGGCGGGGCGGCGGCCTGCGGCAGCCCGAAAAGCTGGCGCGCGTCGAGAATGCCCACATGCTCCCCGTCCAAAGTGCAGTAGGGTCGGTCTTCGATTTCCCGAATGTCGGCGGGGGCCAGAGACAAAACCCGGTCGATGCGGGAAAGGGGCAGGGCATACGCTTCGCCGGCAATCGACAACAGCAGGGTTCTGAGCACCGAAAGCGTCAGCGGCAGCTGCAGGTGAAAGCGGGCGCCCCGGCCTGCGTCTGCGTCAACACGCACGGTTCCGCCCACTTCATGGGCCATGTTGAAAACGACGTCCAGACCGACCCCCCGGCCGGAAATTTCCGTCACCTTTCGGGCGGTGGAAAATCCCGGCAGAAACAGAAACTCGAAAAGTTCCGCGCGGCTTAAGCTTCCGGCCATGTCCGGTGAAACATATCCTTTTTCAACCACCTTGCCCCGCAGATCCTCGGGGTTGATTCCCCGGCCGTCGTCGGTGATCGAAATGTTCAGCATTCCCGCGACGTGGCGCGCTTCCAGTACGAGAGTGCCTTCCTCCGGCTTGCCCGCCGCTTTGCGTTCTTCGGGCGTTTCCATGCCGTGATCGATGGCATTGCGGATCAAATGGGACAGGGGCGCCTCCAGGCGCTCCAGAATGTCCCGGTCCACGGGCGTTGCGGCTCCGGCAATTTCGAAGCGGATCTGTTTCCCTGTTTCCCGGGCCAGATCCCTGACCAGACGGGGAAAGCCGTGGAGACCGTCCGAAAAAGGCACCATGCGGCTCGAGATGACTTCGTTGTAAAGGCGATGCGCCAGATGTTCCAGACGGCGTGAAAAGCGCTCGAACCGGACAATTTCCCGGGAAACGGTCTGCTGGGCCGAGACCGCGCCGGACAGCGTCTGCTGAAGGTCTTCTTTTCCTTCGTCGGGCTCGTTTGCCTCCTGCCGCTCCAGGAATTCGCGCAGGGGCTTTTCGATTTCAAAGATTTCCTTTTTCAGGACCAGTAGGCTTTGATAGACGGTTTTGACGGACTGGGCCTGAACGAGGCATTCGCCCGCCAGGGCCATCAGACGGTTCATATTTTCGGCCCGGACGCGGACCAGGCCCCCTTCTGTCTGATCCTGCATGCGGCGGGAACGGACGGCGGGCGGCGTGGTTTGCGGCGCCGGGCAGGCGTTTTCCAAAACGGCTGCTTCCGGCGGCTTTTGAGATTCGGGTTCCCCGGGGCGCGGCGCGGCGGCCTTTGCTTCCTGCTCCTTTGGCGGCAGGCCCCCGGCCGATTTTTCTTCCGCGGCGGCAGCCACGGCCGGAGAGGGCGCAATTTCCTGAGGCGACGAGAGAAAGTTTCTCAGCTCGCCCGCCATGACTGAAATTTCCTGGGTTCCTTTTTCCAGGGCGGCGGGCAGTTCCTGAATGTCCAGACGGGATAGAGCGGCAAAAAAATCATTGCCCTTGAGCAGCCGGTCCACCGCCGTGGAGGTCAGCGGCCGTTTTCCGTTCTGGGCCGCCGACAAAACGTCCTCCATGGCGTGAGCCAGGGTGACGGCTGTGTTCAACCCCACAATCCGGGCGGCCCCCTTGATGGAATGGGCGGCCCGCATCAGCGGTTCGATGCGCTCCGGCGTCTGGTCGCGCTCCGCCGTGACCAGACCGGCCTCCAGCATTCGGGTGTTATTTTCCAGCTCCACGCGGAACAGATCGAGCATCAGGGGATCGATGGGGGCTGCGTCCGTGGTCATGGGTTCAGACTCCTTGTCATGGCGGGAAAGAGCCGCTCTTCATCCAGAAGCCCGACCGGGCGGCCATTGAGCAGGAAAATGCCCCGGGTCAGCGCTCTCGCGCTGCGCGAGAGCGTGGCGGGAACTTCACCGAGATCCTCCGGGGCAATCCGATGGACTCCGAGAATCTGTTCGACGGGAAAAACGAAGCGCTGTCCTTCCCGTCCGACCACCAGCATTCGCTCATAGACGACGGGGGGCGCGTTTTCCTGTGCTTCGAAGGTCAAATCCAGAAGATCCGCGATGGACAGGCACAGCAGGAGCTCCCCGTTGATATTGGCAATTCCGCGGAAGATCCGGTTGACCTTCAGCGGCAGCGTGTGGACCACAGTCGGCTCCGCCGCTTCCTGAAAATAGATGGTTTTGACGGCAAACTTCTCGCCGCAC
This sequence comes from Smithellaceae bacterium, assembly GCA_028701435.1. Taxonomy (GTDB): domain Bacteria; phylum Desulfobacterota; class Syntrophia; order Syntrophales; family Smithellaceae; genus UBA8904. Next base: position 2,399 of record JAQVQT010000055.1, read on the forward strand.
AGGCGGAAAACCATTACGGACAGGGTTCCCAGCCGGGCCGTTTCCTTGGGCAGGGCCATCACGGCGGCCCGTTCCTCCACGTAGGCCGACGGAAGATCCCGGTCCAGATGCTGCCTGCCCGCGGTGGCAAAAACGGGGCAGCGGCGGCAGTGAATCAGGCGCACCAGCTCCGGGCAGGTCCCGTCGCCGTAAATTCCTTTTACCTTCCAGCAGTATTTTGCAGCGTTTGCCATAGGTTCTGTTTTGCCGTTTCTGTAATCCAGCGGTTATTTTTTGACGGGTGCTTTTCGCTCCGCCCGCTCCCGGTAAAGCGCCGCTTTGCTTTCCTTCCCTTTCTGCCGGTAAATCAGACTGATGTGAACCAGGCTTTCATAGTGGCCGGGATCAAGGTAGAGTGCCTTTAAAAAGTATTCTTCCGCGCCTCTTAAGTCCTGTGCGGCCATGGAGAGGATTCCCATCAGGCCATAGGCTTCGGCGGCCGGTCCGAATTTGCGCGTGTATTCCCGGCAGAGGCGCGCGGCGCCTGCCGTATCGCCTGCGTCAGCCAGACGCCGGGCTTCCTGAATCTGCAGATCCGTCGGGGGGATTTTGACATCCGCGTACGCTGCTCCGGGTTTTGCAGGCTGCTGCCGTTCCTCAAAGGGAGCCTTTCGCTCTCCGGCCTCCGGACGAATCGGTGTTTTTCCCTTTACCGCGGTATCCGTCGAAAGGACAGCGGTTTCTCTGCGCTTGCCCTCCGGTGAAGTCGGTTGATCGGGATTTCGCGAAGTAACGGTTCCACGCGAGGCGGCAGGGGCGGGTTTGGTCAGGGCAAAGGCTCTATCCCACGGAAGGGGTGAATAGCCGCGCTGATGCCAGAAATTGGTTTCCGTATGGCCGGTGAAGAGCAGCCCGCCCGGGATCAGGAGACGGTCCATTCGGTCGAAAATCCGAAGGCGGGCCTCAGAGGTCATATAGATGAGCAGGTTTCTGCAGAAGATGATCGCATACGGGCCTCGTCCGGCAAGGCTTCCGGGCAAGGCCAGATTCTCGAGATGAAAGGCGACCCGGCGGACAACGGCATCGGTCACTTTGGAGCCGGAAGGGGTTGTCTCGAAAAAGCGGGCGACGTCCTCGCCGAGGTTTCCCCGAAATGAACTTTTCAAATAGCACGCGCGGCGGGCCTTTTCGAGGGCCAGGGCACTCGCGTCCACTGCGTCCACCGTGAAGGACGAAGGCGGCAGTCCGGCGGCCAGCAGGGTCATGACAATGGAGTAGGGCTCTTCGCCGGTCGCGCAAGGGGCGGACAGAATATTCAAAACGCTCTCCGGGCGCGCCTCGTGCAAGGTTCGGGCATGACGGGCGAGGCAGAGAAAAGGCCCCCTGTCGCGGAAGAACCAGGTCTCTCCGACGACGACGGAATCAATCAACCGCTGCCGCACATCGGGAGAAGACACAAACAGCTTTTCATACACCCGCGGATTCGAAATGCCTTCGTGCCGCATGGCTGAAGCGACGGCCCGCTGGACGGCGTCTTTGCCCGCGGATTCCGGCTCCATGCCCAAAGAATGGGTGAGGAATTCCATGATGGCGGAAAGCCCGTTCATCCGTTGGTGACCTCCGGCGGGAAAAGGGTGAAAAGCAGGTCGCGGGTGAGCAGCCGCTCCATGTCCAGAACCTGAATGGAGCCTCGCTCGTCAAACATCGTGTCTCCCAGATAGGGCGCGCCGCTGACGGTCACCACCGGCTGCTGGAGGCTTTCCTTCCTGCAGTCAATCATTTCCGTCACCGCTTCGGCCAGAAGGCCCAGAATGTGGGAACGGCTGTCTTCTCCCTGATAGGTGATCAGAATGATGCGCGTGCTCATTCGTGGACGGGAGGGGGATCCGGTCAGAAGCACGGTCAGGTCCACCACCGGCGTGAGCGTTCCCCGGTAATTGAACGTTCCCGCGACTTCCGGCGGCGCGTGAGGAACGGCCCTCAGGGAAACCATGGAGGATACTTCAATAATTTGCCCGATATCGAGGCCGTAACGGTCGGCGCCTGCCTGAAACTGAAGTAGCAACATAGGTTGTTTCCCGATCAGGAGCTGATTTTAAACCGGGAGACCTCTGACTGAAGCCCCGCGATGGCCTCGTTGAGCTGCTCCGTTGCCAGTTTGAATTCATGCAGCGACGCCTTGGTCTGCTCGGCCGCGAGCGACAACTGGCCCATGGCTTCGCTGATCTGCTGTGCGCCCTGAGACTGGCCGTACATGCCGTCCTTTACATTGGTGAACTGCGGGCCGTGGATGCGCACCTGATCAATGATTTGGGCAAGCTGCCCGCTCTGTGCGGCCATGGTTTCCACGCCGCGCCGGACCTCGTCGTTGAATTTGTCCATCTCCATCACACCGGTGGCGACGGACGTCTGCATTTCAGAGACGACCTGCTGAATGTCCTGCGTGGCAATGGCCGTCTGATCGGCCAGCCGGCTGATCTCACGGGCGACGACCGAAAAGCCCCTTCCGAATTCACCGGCTTTTTCCGCCTCGATGGCGGCGTTTAACGACAGCAGATTGGTCTGGTCGGAAATCTTGTTGATGGTGGTGACGACGTGGGAAATCCGGTTGGCCCGGTCGTTGATGACGGTCAGCTTTGAAGAGATGGAGGATGTGGCTCTGGCCAGTTCCCGCATGGCCGCCTCCATTTGGGAGAGGTCCTTGCGGCCCTCCTCGGCCATGCCGATGGTTTCGTTGAGCGACGCGTTGACCCCGTCCATGGTCTGGGCCAGATCGTCCGCCGTGGCGGCGATTTCCCGGCTGGTGGCCGTCACTTCGGTGGTGGACGCCGCCTGCTGGGCCACGGTCGCTTCGAGTTCGCGCGCGGAAGCGGCGATTTCCGTGGCGGATGTGGTGACCTGAATGCCCGACCGGTGAACCTGACCGATTAGCGAATCGAGATTGCCCGTCATGGCCTGAAAGGCCTCAAGAAGCTTTCCGGTTTCGTCTCCGGATTGAATGATCCGCGCTGACCCGGCGCCTGCCAGTTCTTCCCGGGTTTGCTGAATGTCTCCGGTGGCGATCTTCTGGGCAAGCGACGTCGTCAGTTCCAGAGGCGCCGTCAGACGCCGGGCCAGAACCACGGCCAAGAGCACGGACAGAAAAATGATCAGCGCTCCCGCCAGGATCATCTTCAAAAAGAGGGACTTGATCATGTCATGTACGTGGCCGATGGGGCCGAAGAAGTCGTCTTCGTAGGTTCCGGCCACGATCACCCAGTCAAAGGGCTCAAAGTAAATGACGGACGATATTTTTTTTCTCGGGTGAGGCTCACCGGGGTTTTGCCAGATGTATTCATGATAAAAGGCTTCGCCCTTTGGCTGGGCCAGCGCCTTGGTAATCAGCGTCTGGATGGTGAGGTTGCCGTGAACGTCTTTCTGCTCCCAGATGTTTTCCCCGTCGCGCTTGCCGTCTTTGGAAATGACGTATCGCCCCCGGTGCTCGTTTTTCCCCCCGACGATGCCCACATAGCCCAGCTTTCCCACCTTCATGCTCATAATCGCTTTCCGAAGCGACGCGACGGCTTCCAGCTTTTCTCCTACATAAAGCATGCCGATGATTTTTCCACCGCGGTCCGTGATGGGTTCATAGGCGGTCAGATACCAGGTGTTGACGACATAGGCAAGCCCCCGGTAGGACTGTCCCTTCAGGACCGTCGCCGTCACCGGGTTGACTTTTCCGTCCGGCAAAAGGTTTGGAATGTAGGTGCCGATGGCCCGGCGATGGTTCAGGTCCTCCACGTTGGTCGCCACCCTCAGCATGTCTCCGCTTTCGTTCATGCGCTGAAAAATGGTGCAGGTGATGCCGACGAGACGCTTGATATCATCGACGACGGGCGTGGGGGTTGACGGGCTGCGGTTCTGGCCCAGCCAGACGCCGCCCGCCGTCATCTTGGGCAGTTCGACTTTCTGGGTCTCCTGCGTCAGCTGGTTGACGGCGTCCCAGGTGACCTTTTCCCTGGCCACATCAATGCCCCCGTGCTGCTTCAGGATGCTTCTGGCTACATTGAGGCCGTTGTTGATTTTTCTTTGCATCAGGTCGTTGGAGGTTTCGCACAGCCCATACACGTCCCTGGCAATCTGGGACATATTGGCCATGGCGACGTCGCCTAATTCTTTCGAGGCCAGATTCGAAACGGAGGTTTTGAAAGATCCCATGAGGAGCATCATAACCACAACCGGCAAAACGGTGGCCAAGACGGCAAGACCGATGATCTTTCGCTTCAGGGAAAGTTTTGACATGGCGACGCATCCTTGATCCGTATTTTGGTGCGGCAAAGTATAGGGAACGCGGGGGGGTCTGTCAAGAAAATCTTGGAAAATTCAGGAGAAGCCCCGCTCCGCTCGCCGAAGGGCCGGGACGGACATCGCCGGCCTGCAAGATTTTATAGATTGACAGGACGAAGAGATTGCAGGTATCCCATCTTGGTCGCGGAAAATTGAAAATGCGGATTCAATTTTCAAGCCCGGCGTGCGAAGCAGGCAGGGTTGTTGGAGCGGCGGCTTCTCAAGGTTGCGGCGAACCCATTGTTGCGGAGCGGCGAAATGACGGATGAAGAAACCATGGATGAAATCCTGGACGGAAGCCTGAAAATCCGCCAGAGCGCGAGAGGCTACCGGTTCACGCTGGATTCTCTCATGCTGGCGGGCTTTGCTTCGGTAAAACCCCGGTCCGTCAATCTGGATCTGGGCTGCGGCAACGGAATTCTCGCGCTGGTCATGGCCAGACGGTATCCGCTGACCCGCTGGGTCGGTCTGGAGATTCAGGAAGGACCGGCAAAGCTGGCCCGCGGAAATGTGGAGCAAAACGGCCTGGAGCGGCGCGTCACGATTGTCTCGGGCGATGCCCGCGACGTGAAGAGGATTTTTTCACCCCGTTCGTTTGACAATGTCCTTTTCAATCCGCCCTATCGAAAAATTTCTTCCGGCAGAATGAATCCGCTCTCCGAAAAAGCGATTGCCCGCCACGAGCTTCAGGGATCGCTGGCGGATTTTCTGGCGGCGTCGAGGATTTTGCTCAAGCCGAAAGGGCGGGTCTTTACGATTTATCCGGCGACCCGGCTGGCGGAGCTGGTCAGCCTGTTTCGCAAAACGGACATCGAGCCCAAGCGAATGAAGCTGGTGTTTTCCGATGCGTCATCCGACGCGGAGTTTGTGATGGCGGAAGGAAGAAGCGGCTCCCGTGAAGAGCTGAAAATGGAGCCGCCGCTTTACATTTACGAAGCGCAAAATATCTATACGCGGGAGATGAAGAAGCTTTTCAGCGACCTTGCGGCTCCTCCCGAAGCCTGCGGCGGGTGATTTCCGCCTGCATGACCCGTTTGACGATTTCAGCCAGTTCCCGGTCTTTCAGCGTTTCGGTGCATTCGGCGATGATCCTTTTGTCCCTCTCCTTCAGCATCAGTTTTGGCGGGACGGCCCGGCGCCCTTTGCCCTTGCGGGCGGGATTGTATCCGACGGTAAAGTGAATCTCCCGCACGGTCGTTTTCCCCGCCAGTTCGTTGATTTTTTTCCGGATATCTTCTTTCATGAAATGAAGCTGCTGCACCCAGACCGAGGAGGTCGTTTTTACAAAGAGAGTGCCCGCGCGCCATCCGTCGGGGCAGGTTTGCTGGGCGATTTTTGGGCCGACCGCTTTTGGCCACAGCTTGAACAGGGAATTTTCCTCCAGTTTTCCGGCCAGGCCTCTTTTCTTCATCGCGGCAAGGAGGATGTCGCCCACGGATTGTAAATGTCCCTTAAAATGTTTTCTCATCTTTTCCTGCATACGTTTGACGCGGCATCGTCCGGGCGCACCGGAGGTTACTCAGGACATGAAAAGAGACGCCGGGGCCTCCTTCCGTGGGGACGGCTGCTCCAAAATCTTCCGCAATTTCCCGGCCAGTTCGCTCATCGTGAAAGGCTTCTGAATGAAGCCGCTGCAGCCGCGTTCCATGATTTTTCCGGCCTGGCCGTTCAGGCTGTAGCCGCTGGAGAGCAAAACCCTGGCGTCCGGATTGATCTGCCGAATGGCGGTGAAGACCTCCGAGCCGTTCATGTCCGGCATGACCATATCCAGAATGACCAGATCCACCCGCTCCTGCTCCCGCCGGTAGAGGTCTATCGCGGCGGCGCCGTTGGGAACGGTGATCACCCGGTAGTTCAAGGTTTTCAGCATTTCGCCGGCCACGTCCAACACCATGGCTTCATCGTCCACGACCAGGATCGTTTCCCTGCCGGATGACCGGTTCGGGGCGGACTCTGCTTCCGGCCGTTGATGATTTTGGGCCTGATGCGCTAAGGCCGGCAAATAAATATTGAAGGTCGAGCCCTGCCCTTTTTCCGAATAGACGTTGATGAAACCGTTGTGATTTTTGATGATGCCGTAAACGGAAGCCAGGCCCAGCCCGGTGCCCCGCCCCATTTCTTTGGTGGTGAAAAAAGGCTCAAAAATTCTTTCCCGGGTTTTCTCATCCATTCCGACGCCGGTGTCCGTCACGGAGATTTTGACATAGCGGCCGCCTTTGCCGCTGAAGTCTTTAAAGCGATTTTCGTCCACGATCATATTCTTCGTTTCAAGGTGCAGATCCCCGCCGGCGGGCATGGCCTGCCAGGCGTTAATGAACAGATTCACCAGCACCTGCTCAATCTGCGCCGGATCGATTTCCGTCAGCCAGAGCGGGTCTTCAAAATGGCGGTGAATGTTGATCTCCTTTTTGGTTCGTCCCATAGTCTGGGACGTCTGATGAATCAGGTCGTTCAAATCCACGCTTTTGACTTCATGCTTTCCGCCGCGGGCAAAGCCGAGCAGTTGTTTGGTGAGCCCCGCGCCGCTGACGACCAGGGTTTCGATCGTCCGGATATGTTCGTAATTGGGATCGCCGGGGTGAAGATTCAAAAGCGCCAGAGAGGTGTGGCCCTGAATGCCCATGAGCAGATTGTTGAAATCATGAGCGATGCCTCCGGCCAGCGTGCCGATGGATTCCATTTTTTGCGCCTGCAGCAGTTTGGCCTCCGCCTTTTTTTGCCGGGTAATATCGCGCATGAAGTTCAGCGTCGCCGGATCATTTTCCCACCGCATCAGGACGCTGTTGGCGGCCACCCAGATCGTCGATTCGTCCTTGCGAACCATTCGGAACCGGTTGTTTAACGACGGTTCGCTTCCCTGAAGAACGGACTGCTGCCGCTCGGCGATCATGTCGCGATCCTCGGCAATCACCAGGTCGAGGAAAGGCATGGCCTGAAGATCAGTCAGCGGATACCCCAGCATCTTTTCCGTACGGCTGTTGGCAAAGCTGATTTTCCCGCCGCTGACGATAAAAATCGCCTCGCTGGAATATTCGATCAACCGGCGGTATGTTTCCTCGGATTTTCTCAGCGCTTCTTCCGCTTCCCTTCTCGGGGTAATGTCCTTGGAGACAACCGCCACGGCCAGGATGCGTTCAGGGCAGGCGGAGTCGCGCACCGGGCTGAAGGTGCGCAGAAAATACCGGCCGTCCCGCAAGCTGTGGTGCTCGTCGAAATCGGATTGGCCCGTTTGATAGACGCTTTGGATCTTGAGCTCGAATTTGGCGTTTTGCTCGGGCGAGTGAATGTCTTTGTAGGAAAGCCCGGCGACTTCATTTTGAGGCATTTTCAGGCGCCTGGCGTGGTTGTGATTGATGAACAGGTAGCGGCTGTCGGAATCCACCAGATACAGGGAGTCGGAGGTGGAGTCCACCAGGTTGCGGTATTGATTTTCGATGGCCTGCTGCTCGTTCACTTTCCGGGACAACCCGGCGACTTTCTGCTCCAGTTCCTCATAGGTCGGTTTGGCGTTCATGAAGGTTTCCGCACCTTTCACGGCGTGATGTTTTTCAATGCCTGCGCGAAGATTTCATAGGTTGGTTCGTCGAACAAAACATGGCGGATGTGCCGAAGCTCCGAATGGCTTTGCGCAAAGCCGACGCAGGTTTGAAGCGCCAGCAAGGCGGCTTCGTGAACCGGGTATCCGTAAACCCCGCAGCTGATCGCCGGAAAGGAGATGCTGACGAGGCCTTTTTTGCGGGCCAGGTTCAGGCTGTTGCGGTAAGCGGAGGCCAGCAGGCCCGCCTCGCCTCGTCCTCCGCCGCGGTACACGGGGCCGACGGTATGGATGACATAGCGGGCCTTGAGGTTGCCGCCTGTCGTGAGGACGGCCTCGCCTACCGGGCAGCCTCCGATTTTGCGGCATTCGGCCATGATGGCGGGGCCGCCCGCGCGGTGAATGGC
>JAQVQT010000284.1 GCA_028701435.1 Smithellaceae bacterium
CGTCAAAACGGTATCCCTTCTTCAGCGCGGGCGGGACTTTCGGCTGGGTCGAATAGTAGTGCCTTCCCGTGGTCGGATTGTACCAGCGGTACAATTCCCGGGTATTGGTCATGCGGGACGTGGCAATATTGCCGATATTCCCTTCATAAATGTATCCAGCCAGTCTTTTCCCCCCGCCGGTCCGGTCATGGGAATAAAAGTGGTCCTTGATGGCGGGATTGTACCAGCGGTGAAAGGCGGTTGTACCGGGTGTTTGCGGCGCGAAAAGCCGGAAGGCAATGCCCTCCTTGACGAAGCGGTTCTGATCAAGCCGCCTGGCCTCCGCCCGGGGGTCCGATGTGTAAAGATAGTCATGGTCGCTGGAATATAAATAGACATCCAGGACTTTATGCCCCGCGTCGGGAACGATGCTGACATACAGCTCCGCGGCTTCCTCCCCGGCGTTGGTTTGAAAGATGATATCGTCCCCGTAAACGCCGGGAGGCAGGGATGTGGTATCCACCTTGACGTGGAGATAATCGATTTCGCTGAGCGTCGTGCCGGAATTCGGAAAAACCGTGATCCAGCCCCTGGGCCCCCGCTGGACTTCCCGGCCGAATACTTTCACGCCTTCCAACTCCAGAGCGCCCCTCTTGATGACCAGATGAAGGGTGTGGGGGCCGTCGGCCAGGCCTTCCGCGATGAGGATTTCCTTCTTTTCCCACTCTCCGGACATTTCATCCGGCAGGTTTACCGGCACTTCGTCAAGATAGACGGCGCAGTTGCCCTCCGGAGTATGCGACTGCAGGAAAATGCTGATGCCGGTTCCCTGAAAGCGGTATTTTATCGAGCCCGCACCGCCACTGCTCAGGGGATAGCCGTTTTTTTCGGTCCATTTTCCGATGAGTTCCATGGCGTCTTTGAGGTGCTCGGGAATGAAGTATTTGCCCGATTCCGTCAGCTCTTCCTGGCGAAAAGAAAAGTATCTTTCCTGCTTGGGCTCCGCGGGAGGTGCGGCCTTTTGGGCTTCCGGGTGGCTGGCGACGGACCATTGAAGCTTTTCCCGGCCTTTGTTGGTCAGTTCTATTTTTTTGGACAGAATTTTCCCCGGGGGCTGAGAGCCAAGGTCCAGACGCTGCGGGTTTAAGTTGATGGATGGACTAGCCTGATCGGGTTGAATCCGGAAGTCCACGAAGATGTTCATCGGGCCGCCGGCAAAGGTCAGCGCAATCGCCTTCCGGTACTGGCCGGCCTTCAGATTGTTCTGGCAGATCAACTCCTTCTTCTCGGCTTGTATTCTCATCCTCGCCGTATAGGCGGGGACCGTAGATTTGCCGGCGCTCGTTTTTTCATGGGATTCGGTGATCATCAATTCCAGCCATAAAGAAACCGCTTCGCGGGACACTTTCACCGGAAGCGCTTTCCCGGATATGACTTCCCAGTCGTCCGGGCAGGATGCCGCACATTCCATGGATCCCGTCGTGAGGTGGCTCAGTTTGAATTCTCCAAAAGCTACGGATCCCGGTTTGATAAATCCCAGATCGACTTCCCTGGGCATGATCGTCAGGACGGGGCGAGGCTGTTCCGGATGAATATTTTTCAAAGCAGCCGCTCCTTCGGAAGGCCTGCCGGGTCCTTTCTGATCCGAAGGAGCCACCGCGAACACGGAAAACGAGCAAAAAGTCAACATTGCGCAAATAAAAAAGATCATTTTTTTATTCATGGATTCCCCTGGTGTAGTTGCTGCGCATTTCTAGCCTAAAGAAAGGTTTTGCGCAATAATTTTAAAAAACTTGACACAGGAGATCAAGAAGATGTAACGTTTACGCCAATTTTCCATTATCCATTAAAAAAGTTTTGAATAACAAACATTATGTCGTCATCGTTTTATGAACCCTGAAGACGTGAAATACTGGCTGGCGCTAAAATCCATTGAAGGCATCGGCGATACGCTTTTCGGTCCCCTGCTGGAGCGGTTCGGGTCTGGTGCAGCCGTCTTTTCGGCCCCGGTGCATGAACTTGCCGGGGTTCCCAAAATGAACAGAAAGAGCGCGGAAGCCATTCTTGCCTTTGACGATTGGGACGGCATCCTGCGCCAAATCGACGGATTGAATAAAGCCGGCATTCACATCGTGACTTTTCTGGACGAGAACTACCCCCGGCATCTTTTGAATGTGTACGACCGGCCTGCCCTGCTTTACGCCGCGGGTCAACTGCAAAGCGACGATATTTCCATTGCCATTGTCGGGTCCCGGCATGCCAGCACTTACGGCAAATACACCACGGACAGAATCAGCCGGGAGCTCGCGCTTCGGGGCGCGACAATTGTCAGCGGCATGGCCAGAGGCATCGATTCCTGCGCGCATCGCGGCGCGCTTGCGGCAAAAGGAAGAACGATTGCCGTGCTGGGCAGCGGCCTGGACGTCATTTACCCTCCGGAAAACAAAAAATTATTCGACGCGATCGTTCAACAAGGCGCCGTCATCTCCGAATATCCGCCGGGTACGCAGCCCCTTCCGTTTCACTTCCCTGCCCGCAACCGGATCATCAGCGGAATGTCCTACGGCGTTCTGGTCGTGGAGGCCGGGGAAAAAAGCGGCTCGCTCATTACGGCAAAACTGGCCATGGAACAGGGACGCGAGGTTTTCGCGATTCCCGG
>JAQVQT010000285.1 GCA_028701435.1 Smithellaceae bacterium
CTCATAATAAATGTAATCGTCTTTCGGAATTGGCATATTTTCAAAGCCGGACTGCACGACGGTATGAATCCATGTTCCGCGCTCTCTTGCTTTTGCCGACTGATCCTGGCTGTCTTTTATGATCCGGTCAATGTAGTCGGCTTCTGATTCATCCGGCAGCCGGTCAGTGGTCAGCGCCGCCATAAGAACCTGCTGGGCCTTCCAGAGTTCCAGACCCGGAGCCGCCGCGCACCGAATGATTGACGTTACGGACGGCAGAAGCTGTTTTGTCCGGGCGTCCCTCAACGTGGTCGGGCGCTCTTTGCCGTTCTTGCCAATGACAGTATAACAGGGCTTTCCGTACCTATCATACCAGTGGCTTGATTCTTTAACATGATCCTTGATTTCCTGTGTCTCCATAACGCCTCCCTTTTAATTTCCCCGCCGCTTACCGGTATTCCATCTTCATGCGCGAACGGTCGGGGTTGATTTCTTTTTGGTGTATCCATAACACCAGTCGTTATCATTCGGACGTTTGCCCGTGTCCCGTAAAACCGCGCACGATGATGTCATGTGCTTTTTGCATGACAGACAATTTCCGCTGATCTTCTTCATGTCTTCTTCCTCTTTCCGGGGTTTTTGTGGACTGAATACCCGTCAACGTATTTAATCAGCCACTTTGCGAGTTTTAAAATTATCTTCTGCATTTCCTCTCCTTTGGTGGGCGGGAGGCCCGAACGCTGCCCCCCGATGGTGGGCGTTTTCATCAGGGGCGGTTTCCCGCCCCCTCTGAATCATACTACCCTCTTATCCGGCTTTGGTGTCCGGGGCCGTACCGGGAATAAACTTTTATACTCGTTGCCTTCCTGTTCGCCGTCATCAAGGATTGGTTTTTGCCCGTTGGCTATCCGGTATTCGTCGCACTCCCTGTGGATTTCAGCGTGATAGGATTCAATGTCTTTATTTCTGCCGTATTCTGTCCGCAGGTAAGAACAATCGTGGGCGTAAAGGTTCATGCTGCCTGCCTTTCCAGCGAGTAAACAAACACGCCGTTTCCCTGATGCTCTTTGCGGATTGTGAGGCCGTGCTGGGTGATCTTTTCGCGGATGTCCGAAAGCCTGCGCGTGTAAGACAAGAGCCGCAATTCATCCCGCATTTGGGCGTTGCTCACCGGGCCGAGTAGCATCCGTTCATAGAGGCGCCGGTCTTGATTCTGCGCCGGGAAAATTTCTTCCGGCCTCGGAATGGGATTGAAATTTATGCTTGCTTGCATCATCGCGTGACCTCCGACCACTGGCTTGCCATAGCATCGGCTATTCCCGGAAATGTCCTTGATCTGTTCTTCCAGCGTTCCGGTCCAGGTGGTTCATGGTGGACACGGCTTGCTCTTCCCTCGACAATGTTTGTCGGCGTTAATTTTGGCAGGTGTGTAAGCCATAAGCAGGTTGCTTTTGTTTCGCCGTGTCCAAATTGCCACGGCTGAATGATTTGATCCGGCTTACGAATCCTACTCGAAATAATACTGATCGGGTTTTCGATGGCTATTTTAAAAATTGGGGCGTTAAATAATTGTTCAACAAACCATAGAGCGTGTTTTTGCTCTTTCGGTTTATCTTTAAACCATCGTGCGCCGGAAACTGCCAAGTGTGTGCAGGGCGGGTGAGCGATCATTAAATCCCAATCCCAAGTTAGGACATCCAAAACATCCCCCTGGATGTGTTGACCAGGTATTTCAGTGTGTAGAAGGTCACAACTCCATGCGTCATGTCCTTTGGCTTTAAAAGCCTCTCGCACGATTCCAGAAAATTCACAGGCAACAAGCACTTTCATCGTCTCACCATAAATATTTTGCCGGATTTAAACTCCGTGCAGCTCCAAACACCCGGTCGGACTTCCCGCAACACGCAGTCATCGGCGGCCTTCTGCCGCAAGACCATGAGAATGTAATCCTCGTCGGACTTGCTCATGATGTCCTGTCGAACCTTCGTCGCCTGTGACCAGTAGAGCCCGCACATAACGAGCGCGAGGGTGACTACGATGATTGCTGAAATCCTTACGAAGCGTTTCATGTTGCCTCCTGGTGGAGGGCCAGCGGGCGTAGTGTGCCACCAATCCGCTGCTTCAAGCGTGATGCTGCCTGCCCTCCGTGTTCTGTGTTTGCCCTTGCGACCGGGGTCGTGTTCTCCCTACTGTTTGCACCTGTCGTCTTTGGTGCAACGTCCCTTGTGGCTTCGTGCGGCTTAACGAGTAGGCGCTATGCCTGTCATGCCCGCTTGGGCGCTCAAACCTGAAGCCGGGAGCTTCGGGATAAACTATCGACGCCTCACGGCGTTTCGTCCTTCTGGACTCTTCAGGATAGTGGTTCCTTCACCGGACGATAATCTGGACAACGCCCAGTCTTTTTATGGATCAACGTCACCATCCTTTCGGCGGCCCTTGTTGTTTTCACTGTGTTGCCGATCCGCTTTCCCGTTTCCTGGTCGTAAATTTCGTATTTCATCTTCGTTCTCCTTTCGTTCGGGGTGTTTCATGATTCGGCTATATCCTATTTCAAAAATTTTTAATTGTCAAGAATTATTTACATCCATGTGAATTATTTTTTTTGCTTGACACAATATAGTGAAAAGAATAAAATACAAAACA
>JAQVQT010000286.1 GCA_028701435.1 Smithellaceae bacterium
GCGGCCAGTCCGGCGACAGCCGCTGCTCCGCCTGCTGTTTTTAAAAAATTCCGCCTGCTGATCGACTTTTTTTCAACGTCTTCCTCTTTCATGTCATTACCTCCTTATGTGTGATTACATTGCCGAACATTTTTGAAAAAACTTCACCCGGAATAAGAATGCTGACCTGAAACCGGTCGCCTGGCCGGATTCGATTGCCCTGTCATCCAATGAAAAGCGATGAAATGCAAAGATTGCACGGTCAATTCATACACCGGCCGGATAAAATGTGTCAATGGCAATTATCCCTGAGGAACGCGGCAGCCCGGTGCTTTTCCCCTTTGAGTTCCGTCAGGCAAACACCGGCCCGTTTCCCCTGCTTGAAAGGAAACAGATCCTAACCTTAAGATTTCACTGATGATTTTGGCCGTTGTCGCCATTCGGTCTGTGTGCTATACTAAAAATAAAAAACACTTATGCGCCACCCCCTTCCGGTAATGTTTGACTTTGGACCTGTCCCCTTTTTTTTGATGACTGTCCATCCGTCGTCTGATCTTATTCCAAGAGCAGGGTCTGACAACCGGTCTTTCATGGGCGGCGGCGCATGGCATGCTTCAAAGTGAAAAGAGGTGGGGAAGACATTCCGGCCCCGCGCGGAAATGACTTCTCTGTATCGGATAAGATAAGAGTGAAATCAGATCAACAGGCAACAGGAGGAAAAAACTATGGAAGAAACAAAAAAAACACTCACCCGTCGAGGCTTCTTGAAAACGGCGGGAGCGACGGCAGCCGTCGCCGGCCTGGCGGCCGGCGGTTCGGCCTTGACACCCTGGAGCGCAGAGGCGGCCGCTTTGCCCAAAAAATGGGATCAAACGGTTGACGTGGTCGTCATCGGGAGCGGCTTCGCGGGACTCGCGGCCGCCTATGAAGCAAAGAAAGCGGGAGCATCCGTCATCGTGCTGGAGAAAATGCGCACCCCCGGCGGCAACTCCATCATCAACGGCGGCGTCGTCTCGGCAGCCGGCTCCCCCAAAGAAAAAGAACAGGGCGTTGAGGATTCGCCGGAACTGCTGCTGAAAGACATGCTGACCGCCGGCTTGTATCTCAACCATGTTGAGCTCGCCAAAATGGTGGCCGACCGGTCGTGGCCCACCGTCCAGTGGACCATGGAGGAGCTGGGCGTCAAGTATAAAGACAAGCTGTCTCAGGAAGGCGGGCATTCCGTGCCTCGAATGTACAGCACCTATAACCAGAGCGGTTCGGCCATTGTTCAGCAGCAGCTGGCTAAATTAAAAGGACTGGGCGTGGTTCCCAAAACACAGAGTTACCTGACTCAGATCTACCGTGATGCGGACGGCCGGGTGAAAGGCGTTCAGATCCGTGAGAAGTATGTTTTCCCGGATGCCAACAGCGGAAAAATGAAAAACATCAAAGCCAGAAAAGCCGTTGTCATGGCATCCGGCGGTTTCGGAAATGATGTCGCTTTCCGGACCATTCAGGATCCCCGCCTGACTGCCGAATTTCCAAGCACCAATCAACCCGGTGCCACCGCTGAAGCTCTTCGTGAATCCCTGCGGGTTGGCTGCACCCCTGTTCAGCTTTCCTGGATCCAGCTCGGTCCCTGGGGAAGCCCGGATGAAAAAGGAATGGGACTGTCACCATTCTTCGCGCAGCTTTTAGGCGCCATGTACGGCCTCTGGGTGGACACCAAAACCGGCAAACGCTTTGTGAATGAACTGGCGGATCGAAAAATCCGCGCCGACGCCATCATCAAGGCGGGCAACAAATGCATCGCTTTTACCGACGCCGCCGGTTACGCCTTCGGCCAGAAAGCCATCGCCGAAGCCCTGCCGAAACTCATGGAGAGAGGTGTGGTAAAAAAATATGAAACCATCGACGACATGGCGGCAGCCTACGATATTCCCGCGGGACCGCTGAAAGAAACCATCGAAAAGTGGAACAAGAGTGTGCTGGCCGGAAAAGACGAAGAATGGGGAAGATATCTGCAGAAAAACCAGAAACCTCTCGGTCCCGGCCCCTGGTACGCATTACGCCTCACGCCCAAGATTCATCATTGCATGGGCGGCTTGAACATCAACACCAATGCACAGGCGCTGGATGTCATGACGGACAAGCCGATTCCCGGACTGTACGCAGCAGGCGAAGTGACGGGCGGCGTACATGGCGCGGTGCGGCTGGGCAGTTGTGCAACCTTGGATTGCCTGATTTTCGGCCGGATCGCGGGCCAAAACGCGGCGGCGGAGAAGAACTGGGGTTGATGCCCGGCTTTCAATTCTAAACAAAAGAGCTCTTCCCTTTTCAGGGAAAGAGCTCTTTTTGTTGGAAGCCCATACGCAAAAAAAGGCCCGGAGTTTAGTCTCCGGGCCTTCTGAGTCTATCTAAAGTTGCTCTTTATACCTGATGTCCGTGGGCGTCTTTTTTCTTTTCTTCGCCCCAGGCCACCAGCTTGCCTTCATGATCCATCTCCCGAACCCACTTCGGATGAAGCATGGTCAAAACCTTCTTGTCCATCCAGCCGGTCACCATCGCATCCACCGACCCCGGGTTCCCGATGGTCCCCAAATACAGGTGAATGAAGAAAAATGCAAAGATGGCCA